>JALYNK010000011.1 GCA_030773235.1 Actinomycetota bacterium
GGCGACGACGGAGTCGGCACGCGTGCCGCCGGCGGCGATCGCGTCGAGCGCGGCGGCCTCCGCGCCCGGCACGGTGGGCAGCAGCCGCGCGGCCGTCTTCAGCGCGCTCGGCGAGCGGAACGGCGCGACGGTGAAGACCCGGGTGCCGTGCCGCCGCACCCCCTTGCGCAGGCGCAGGAAGACGATCGGCGACTCCTCCTCCGGCTCGAAGCCGGCCAGCACGACGGCGGGCGCGGTCTCGAGGTCGGCGTACGTCACCGCGCCCGGCTGGCCCATGTAGCGACCGGCGACCGAGGAGGCGAGGAAGGCGAGCTCCTCGTCGCTGTGCCAGCGCGCGCGGCTGTCGACGTCGTTGGTGCGCAGCGCGACGCGCGCAAACTTGGCGTACGCGTACGCGTCCTCGACGGTGAGCCGACCGCCGGGCAGCACGCCGACGCCGCGGGGCGCGGGGCCCTCCCCGTCCGTCCCCGGGGCGGGGTCGGCGTCCCGGGCGGCGAGCAGGCCGGTGGCGGCGCGCTCGAGCGCCTCCGTCCACGACGCCTCGCGCAGGCGCCCGGTCTCGGCGTCACGCACGAGCGGGGTGGCGATGCGGTCGCCGAGCTGGGCGTACGTGAACGCCCACCGGCCCTTGTCGCAGTTCCACTCCTCGTTGACGTCCGGGTCGGAGCCGGCGAGGCGGCGCAGCACCTTGCCGCGCCGGTGGTCCGTGCGCAGCGCGCACCCGGACGCGCAGTGCTCGCAGACCATCGGCGTCGAGACGAGGTCGAACGGCCGCGCGCGGAAGCGGTACGCCGCACCGGTGAGCGCGCCCACCGGGCAGATCTGCACGGTGTTGCCGGAGAAGTAGCTCTCGAAGGGCTGGTCGGTGTAAACGGCCACCTGCTGCAGCGCGCCGCGCTCGAACAGCTCGATGAACGGGTCGCCGGCGATCTGCTGCTGGAAACGGGTGCAGCGCGCGCACAGCACGCAGCGCTCGCGGTCGAGCAGCACCTGGGTGGAGATGGCGAGCGGCTTGGGATAGGTGCGCTTGGTGTCGCGGAACCGCGACTCGCTGTTGCCGTTCGTCATCGCCTGGTTCTGCAGCGGGCACTCGCCGCCCTTGTCGCAGACCGGGCAGTCCAGGGGGTGGTTGATGAGCAGGAGCTCGATCACGCCCTCCTGCGCCTTCTTCGCCACCCGGCTCGTGAGCTGGGTGCGCACGACCATGCCGTCGGTCACGGTCGTGGTGCACGCGGTGAGCGGCTTGCGCTGCCCCTCGACCTCGACGATGCACTGGCGACAGGCACCGACCGGGTCGAGCAGAGGGTGGTCGCAGAACCGCGGGACCTGGATCCCGACGAGCTCCGCGGCGCGGATGACGAGCGTCCCCTTCGGCACGCTCACCTCGAGGCCGTCGATGGTCGCGGTGACGAGGTCGGAGCGCGCCGGAACGCCCTCGGCGGTCGCCGGGGCCGTGGGGGTCACGGTCATGCCCCGGCTCCGGTGAGGTCGCGGGCGAAGACGGTGGAGCGCCGGGAGTCGAACGGGCAGCCGCCCGCGAGGTGGTCCATGAACTCCTGCCCGAAGAGCTGCACGCCGGAGACGATCGGGCTGGTGGCACCGTCGCCGAGCGCGCAGAAAGAGCGTCCGAAGATGTTGTCGCAGGTGTCGAGCAGCGTCGTGAGATCGGCCTCGTCCGCCGAGCCCGCCTCCATGCGCTTGAGGATCTGCACCATCCAGTACGTGCCTTCGCGGCACGGCGTGCACTTGCCGCACGACTCGTGGGCGTAGAACTCCGTCCACCGCAGCACGCAGCGCACGACGCACGTGCTCTGGTCGAAGCACTGCAGCGCCTTGGTGCCGAGCATCGAGCCGGCGCTCGCAACGCCCTCGTAGTCGAGCGGCACGTCGAGGTGCTCGGCGGTGAGCATCGGCGTCGACGACCCGCCGGGCGTCCAGAACTTGAGCTCCGACCCGTCGCGCATGCCGCCGGAGAGCTCCAGCAGCTGGCGCAGCGTGATGCCGAGCGGCGCCTCGTACTGGCCGGGCCGCTTCACGTGGCCGGACAGCGAGTAGAGCGTGTAGCCCTTGCTCTTCTCGGTGCCCATGCCGGCGAACCAGTCGGCACCGCCGAGCACGATGCTCGGGACGCTCGCGATGGACTCGACGTTGTTGACGACGGTCGGGCTCGCGTAGAGCCCGTGCGTGGCGGGGAACGGCGGGCGCAGCCGCGGCTGGCCGCGGTAGCCCTCCAGCGAGTCGAGCAGCGCCGTCTCCTCGCCGCAGATGTACGCGCCCGCGCCCGCGTGCACGACGAGGTCGAGGTCGAACCCGGACCCGTGGACGTCCTTGCCGAGGTGCCCGGCGGCGTACGCCTCCGCGACGGCGTTCTGCAGGCGGCGCAGGACGTGCAGCTCCTCGCCGCGCAGGTAGATGAACGCGCGGTTCGCCCGGATCGCGTACGACGCGATGATCACGCCCTCGACGAGGACGTGGGGGTTGGCGAGCATGAGCGGGGTGTCCTTGCAGGTGCCCGGCTCGGACTCGTCGGCGTTGACGACGAGGTAGTGCGGCTTGGCCGCCTGGCCCTCGGTGCCCTGCGGGATGAAGCCCCACTTCAAGCCGGTCGGGAAGCCGGCGCCGCCGCGCCCGCGCAGCCCGGAGGCCTTGACCAGCGCGATGAGGTCGTCGGGCTGCATCGCGAGCGCCTTGTCCAGCGCCTCGTAGCCGCGGTGGCGCCGGTAGCCCGCCAGCGTGAACGAGTCGGCGTCGCCCCAGTTGCGGGACAGCACGGGGGTGAGCACGGTCAGCGACCCTCCTGCCGGGCGGACTCGTGGGCGGTCTCGTCGGGGTACGCGGGCGCCCGGTCGCCGCGCTGCTGCGCCAGCTCGAAGCCGGCCAGCGTCGCTGGGCCCGCCTGCACCCCCTCGGTCGCGCGGCCGTCGGGGAAGCCGGCGAGCACGCGCGACATCTCCTTGAACGTGCACTGCGTGCGCGGCCCGCGGGTCGGTGCGACGGGCCGGCCGGCGCGCAGCCGGTCGACGAGCTCGACGGCGCTCTGCGGCGTCTGGTCGTCGTGGAACTCCCAGTTGACCATCACCACGGGCGCGTAGTCGCAGGCGGCGTTGCACTCGATGTGCTCGAGGCTGACCAGGCCGTCGGGCGTCGTCTCGTTGTTGCCGATGCCGAGGTGCTCGTGCAGCGCCTCCATGATCTCGTCGCCGCCGAGCACCGCGCACAGCGTGTTGGTGCAGACGCCGACGTGGTACTGACCCGCCGGGCGGCGCCGGTACATCGTGTAGAAGGTCGCGACCGCGCCGACCTCGGCCTTGGTGAGGCCGACCTCCTCGGCGCACAGCGCGATGCCGTCGGGGCTGACGTAGCCCTGCATCGACTGCACCAGGTGCAGCATCGGCAGCAGCGCCGACCGCGGCCTGGGGTAGCGCGCGATGATCTCGCGCGCCTCGCGCCGGGTCTCCTCGGTGAGCGGCGGGACGTCCCGGGACGTCGGCGGCTGCAGGTCGAGGTCCACGGGCGCCGCACCGGCTCGGGGCGCGGTCACCCGGACGGCGCCGACGCCGCTCCGGGTGTCGTCGTGAGCGTGCGTCACTAGCGGTCCACGCCTCCCATGACCGGGTCCAGCGTCGCGATCGCGGCGATGGCGTCCGACAGCAGGCCGCCCTCGCACGTGACGGGCAGCGCCTGCAGGTTGTTGAAGCTCGGGTCGCGCACGTGCACGCGGTACGGCCGCGTGCCGCCGTCGCTCACCACGTGCACGCCGAGCTCGCCGCGCGGCGACTCGATGGGCACGTACACCTGACCGGGCGGCACCCGGAACCCCTCGGTGACGAGCTTGAAGTGGTGGATGAGCGCCTCCATCGAGGTGCCCATGATCTTCTTGACGTGGTCGAGCGACTGGCCCAGGCCGTCCGCCCCGAGCGCGAGCTGCGCCGGCCAAGCGATCTTGGTGTCGGCGACCATGACCGGGCCGGGCTCGAGCCGGTCGAGGCACTGCTCGACGATCTTGAGCGACTCGCGGACCTCGCGCATCCGGACGCGGAACCGGCCCCAGCCGTCGCCGGTCGTCTCGGTCGGGACGTCGAAGTCGTAGGTCTCGTAGCCGCAGTACGGGTCGACCTTGCGCAGGTCCCAGGCGAGCCCCGCCGAGCGCAGCATCGGGCCGGTGACGCCGAGGGCGAGGCAGCCCTGGACGTCGAGCGCCGCCACGCCCTGCAGGCGCTGCTGCCAGATGGGGTTGCCGGTGAGCAGGTCGTCGTAGCCCGGGAGGTTCTCGTCGAAGCTCTTCAGCACCTCGCGGACCCGCTCGACCACGCCGTCCGGCAGGTCCTGCGCGACGCCGCCCGGCCGGATGTAGCCGTGGTTCATCCGCAGGCCGGTGACCAGCTCGAAGATGTCGAGGATCATCTCGCGCTCGCGCAGACCGTTGAGCATCGCGGTGAGCGCGCCGAGCTCCAGGCCCATGGTGGCGAGCCCGACGAGGTGCGAGCTGATGCGGTTGAGCTCCATGAGGAGCACGCGGATCGTGGTCGCGCGCGGCGGCGGCTCGATGCCGAGCAGCTTCTCGACGCCGAGGCAGTACGCCGTCTCGTTGTAGAAGTTCGACAGGTAGTCCATGCGCGTCACGAAGGTGACGCCCTGCACCCAGTTGCGGTACTCGAGGTTCTTCTCGATGCCGGTGTGCAGGTAGCCGATGACCGTGCGCGCCGAGGTGATGGTCTCGCCGTCGAGCTCGAGGACCACCCGCAGCACGCCGTGCGTCGACGGGTGCTGCGGCCCCATGTTGACGACCATGTGCTGCTCTTCGTCCTCGCCGCCCAGCAGCGCGTCCCAGTCACCGCCGGTGACCGTGTAGACGGTGCCCTCGGTGGTCTCGCGCTCCGTCGCCGCGTACGGGTCGGGCGTCGGCTCCTCGACGTCGCCGAGCCGGGTGCTGCCGTGCGTGGTCGTCACGCGGTCCTCCTCTGCGGTCCGCTGCTACGCATAGGAGCGCCGCTCGTCGGGCGGCGGGATCTGTGCGCCCTTGTACTCGACCGGCACGCCGCCCAGCGGGTAGTCCTTGCGCTGCGGGTGGCCCTGCCAGTCGTCCGGCATGAAGATGCGGGTCAGCGCCGGGTGGCCGTCGAAGACGACGCCGAAGAAGTCCCAGGTCTCGCGCTCCTGGAAGTCGGCGGTCGGATACACGTCCGTCACCGACGCGACGTGCGGGTCGTCCACCGACACCGCCGTCTCGAGCCGCAGCCGGCGCCGGTACGTCATCGACGTCAGGTGGTAGACGACGTGCAGCCGCTCGCGGACGCTCGGGTAGTCGACGCCGGACAGGCTCGACAGCAGCTCGAAGCGCAGGTCGGGGCTGTCGCGCAGCACCCGGCAGATCTCGGCGGTGCGCTTCGGGCGCACGTGCAGCGTCAGCTCGGCGCGGTCGACGACGACGCGGGTCACCGCCTCGCCGAAGCCGGGGTAGGCGTCCGTGAGCGCGTCGACCGCCTCGTCGAACCAGCCGCCGTACGGCCGCGGGCTCGAAGCGTCGACCGGCGGGCGGCGGACCAGCCCGCCGAAGCCGCTCGTGTCACCGCCGAAGGTGGCGCCGAACATGTCGGAGGACTCGCGGACCCGCGGCGCGCCCGGGTCGACCGGGCCGGCGGCGCGGGGCTCAGGCGCGGTCATGCATGAGCTCCTTGCGCAGCGCCGCGCGGTGGGCCTTCTTGCCCTCCTTGGTGAACCGCTGGCTGCTCGCCACCAGCTCGCGGGACTCGTAGCCCGGCAGCTCGCGGCGCCGGGCGTTGACCCCGAGCGGCTCGTCCATGATCTTGTCGTGCAGCTTGAGGATGGCGTCGATGAGCATCTCCGGCCGCGGCGGGCAGCCGGGCAGGTACATGTCGACGGGGACGATGTGGTCGACGCCCTGCACGATCGCGTAGTTGTTGAACATGCCGCCGCTGCTGGCGCACACGCCCATGGCGATGACCCACTTGGGCTCGGGCATCTGGTCGTAGATCTGGCGCACGACCGGCGCCATCTTCTGCGACACCCGGCCCGCGACGATCATCAGGTCGGCCTGCCGCGGCGAGGGGCGGAAGACCTCCATCCCGAAGCGCGCCATGTCGTAGCGCCCGCCGCCGGCGGCCATCATCTCGATGGCGCAGCAGGCGAGGCCGAACGTCGCCGGCCACAGCGACGACTT
Organism: Actinomycetota bacterium; assembly: GCA_030773235.1. Lineage (GTDB taxonomy): Bacteria > Actinomycetota > Actinomycetes > Mycobacteriales > SCTD01 > JALYNK01. The sequence continues at coordinate 6,182 of JALYNK010000011.1, forward strand.
GCGCGACCAGTTGACGACCTTCTCGACGCTGGTCAGCAGGACGCCGCTGGGCAGCTTCTCCTCGAGCCCCACCTGGTGCCCCCTAGTCCCACTCGAGCCCGCCGCGCCGCCAGACGTAGGCGTACGCGATGAACACCGTGCCGATGAACAGGACCATCTCGACGAGCCCGAACAACCCGAGCTGGCCGAAAGCGACCGCCCACGGGTACAGGAAGATGATCTCGATGTCGAAGACGATGAAGAGCATCGCCGTCAGGTAGAACTTGATCGGAAAGCGTCCGCCGCCCATGGGCTGCGGAGTGGGCTCGATACCGCACTCGTACGCATCCATCTTCGCGCGGTTGTAGCGCTTCGGCCCGGTGAAGCCCGCCGCGCCGACCGAGAACACCGCGAAGCCCGCCGCCAGCACGAACAGGACGAGGATCGGCAGGTAGCTCTGCAGCACGATCGGTCCTTCCGGTGTGAGCGGGAGAGCGGCGGGGCACAGCAGCCCGTCGGCGCTGCGGCAACTCTACGTGCGCGCAGCGCAGCGGGCCTGGTCAGCGATCAGGCGGCGGGCGCCAGCCGCGACAGGCCGTTGACCACCCGGTCGAGGGCGTCACCGCCCCGGGCGTCGGTGAGGTTGGCGAGCAGCTTCAGCGTGAACTTCATGAGCAGGGGGCGCGGCAGCCCGTGCCGGGTGGCGACCTGCATGACCTGCGGGTGCCCGATGAGGGAGACGAAGAGCCGACCGAGCGTGTAGTAGCCGCCGTAGCGCGCGGCGAGCGCGGCCGGGTACGCCGCCAGTGCCCGTTCGCGAGCGGCTCCGGCCGGACGGGCGAGCGCCTGCGCGGCGACCTCGGCGGCCAGGCGGCCGGTCTCCATGGCGTACGCGATGCCCTCGCCGTTGAACGGGTTGACGGCGCCTCCGGCGTCGCCGACGAGCAGCAGGCCGTCCGCGTAGTGCGGCGCCCGGTTGAAGCCCATCGGCAGGGCGCCGCCGCGCACCGGACCGGTCGCGTGCTCGTCGCGGAACTGCCACTCCTCCGGCAGCCCGGCCGTCCAGCGGGCGAGCAGGTCCTTGTAGTCGGTATTCTGCCACGCGGTCGTGGTGTTGAGGATGCCGAGGCCGACGTTGCTCGTGCCGTCGCCCACGCCGAAGACCCAGCCGTAGCCCGGCAGCAGCGACCCGTCGGGCGCGCGCAGCTCGAGCCAGGACTCGAGCATGTCGTCGTCGCTGCGGGGGCTGGTGAAGTAGCGGCGGACGGCGACGCCCATCGGCCGGTCGTCGCGCTTGCGGATGCCCTTGCCGAGCGCCAGCCGGGCGCTCACGCCGTCGGCCGCGACGACCAGCGGAGCGCGGTACTCGACCGCGGTGCGGTCCGGTCCCTTCGCGGTCACGCCGACGACCCGTCCGGTGCTGTCCAGCAGCGGTCCGGTCACCGTCGTCCGCTCCTGCAGCCGAGCGCCGGCGCGCTGGGCGTGCCGCACGAGCAGCTCGTCGAAGTCGAGCCGCGGCCGCACGAGCCCGTACGCCGGGTAGTCGGCGAGCTCCGGCCAGGGCAGCTCGAGGCGGTGCCCGCCGCCGTGGATGCGCAGGCCGCGGTTGCGGACGAAGCCGCTCGCCGGTCCGGTGTCGACGCCCATGTCGACGAGCGTCTTGACGGCACGCGGCGTGAGACCGTCGCCGCAGACCTTCTCGCGGGGGAAGCTCGTCTTCTCCAGCAGCAGGACGTCGAGGCCCGACTGGGCCAGCGCGTGCGCCGTGGCGGACCCGCCCGGCCCCGCTCCGACCACGAGCACGTCGGCGTCGCCGTGCGCCGCGCTCACGTGCTCCTCCTGCCCGCGGGGGTCCCGACCAGCAGCTGGAGTCTAGGTCGGCGGGGACCGGCCGGCCTGCCGGCGATCAGCCTGGCCGGACAGCCCGGTGCAGCGCGACGATCCCGCCGGTGAGGTCGCGCCAGGCGACCTCCGACCAGCCGGCGACGGCGAGGTCGGCGGCGAGGTCCGCCTGCGTCGGCCAGGCGCGGATCGACTCGGCGAGGTAGACGTACGCCGCCGGATCGCTGCTCACCCGGCGGGCGACCGCGGGCAGCGCGCGCATGAGGTACTCGTCGTAGACAGTGCGGAACGGCCGCCAGGTCGGGTGACTGAACTCGCACACGACGAGCCGCCCGCCGGGGCGGGTGACGCGGAGCAACTCGCGCAGCGCGAGGTCGGGGTCGGCGGTGTTGCGCAGGCCGAACGAGATCGTCACGGCGTCGAAGGCGGCGTCGGCGAACGGCAGGCGCAGCGCGTCCCCGGCGACCAGCCGTACGCCGGGGTGCGCGGCGCGGGCGCCGACGCGGAGCATGCCGAGCGAGAAGTCGCAGCCCACGACTCGCGCGCCCGAGCGGGCGAGCGCCGCGCTGCTCGTCGCGGTACCGGCGGCGAGGTCGAGGACGCGCTGGCCGGGGGCGAGCTGCAGGGCGTCGGCGGTGGCGCGCCGCCAGGTCCGGTCGAGTCCGAGGGACAGCACTGCGTTGGTGAGGTCGTAGCGCGCCGCGACCTCGTCGAACATCGCCGCGACCTCGGCGGGCTGCTTGTCGAGGCCGGCGCGGGTCACGCGGAGATCCTGCTACAGCGGCGCGCGCGGGTCTCTAGTCGCGCGCCCACCCGCGGCGCAGGTCGGTGACGACCCGCGGCCGGTCGAGCGTCGTCGGGGCGAGCCGCCGGGGCGCGCGGTCGCGGGCGAACACCGCGGCGGCGGCGAGCACCTCGGGGTCGAGGAACTGCAGCGCCGGCTGCACGGCGGGGTCGACCCGCAGCTCGGGCACCTGGTGTCGGTCGGCGAGCACGAAGCCCCAGTCGCCGAAGCTCGGCACGTCGACGTGGTACGGCGAGGTGTGCAGCCCCGCGGCCTGCAGCGTGCTCACGGTGCGCCAGTACGCCGCCGGCGTGGCGTACGGGCTGCCGGCCTGCACCCCGAGCAGCCCGCGGGGCGCGAGGACCCGGGTCGCGAGGCCGTAGAACTCCACCGAGTACAGCCGCCCGAGCGCGAGGGTGTCGGGGTCGGGCAGGTCGACGACGACGGCGTCGAAGGGTGCGCCGGAGTGCTCCCGCAACCAGGTGAAGGCGTCGCCGACGACCACCCGCACGCGCGGGTCCTGCAGCGCGCGGCGGTTGAGCTCGGCGAGCCGCCCGCCGGCGAGCTCCAGCACCGCCGGGTCGAGCTCCACCTGGACGAGCTCCTGGACGCTTGGGGAGCGCAGCACCTCGCGGGCGGCGAGGCCGTCCCCGCCGCCGAGCACCAGGACGCGGCGGGGGCCGCGGGCGAGCACGGGGTGGACCAGCGCCTCGGTGTAGCGGTGCTCGTCGCGGCTGCTGAACTGCAGGTCGCCGTCGAGGAACAGCCGCAGGTCACCGTCACGGCGGGTCAGCACGATCTCCTGGTACGGCGAGCGCACCGCCGCGACGACGGGGTCCGCGTACAGCCGCTGCCGCGCGCTGACCTCGAGATCGGCGGACGCGAGCAGCAGCAGGCCCAGCACGGCCGCGCCGGCCAGCAGCGCGGGAGGTGCCGCCCGGCGGGCGGTCCTGCCGAGCTGCGGGCGGACCAGGCGCAGCACGACGAGCGCGGCCGTGAGGTTCACCAGCCCGGTGACCGCCGCGCCGCGGACGTTGCCGGCGAGCGGCAGCAGCAGGAACGGCCAGGCGAGCCCGCCGACGAGGGCGCCGGCGTAGTCGGCGGCGTTGAGGTCGGCCAGCAGCCGCCCGGAGCTCGGCGGGTCCGAGGCGTCGACCCAGCGCTGCAGGAGCGTCAGGAGCAGGGGGACCTCCGCGCCGACGAGCGCGCCGAGGACCGCGGTGGCGGCGACGAGCACGCCGGTGCTGCCGCCGTGGAAGGAGAAGGTGACGTAGAGCGCGGCGGCGCTGAGCCCGCCGGCGAGGCCGAGGACGATCTCGACCGCGACGAACGACACCGCCGCGTGGGGCAGCAGCGGCTTGGCCAGCAGGGCGCCGACACCGAGCGCGGCGACGTAGCCGGCCACGACCAGCGAGGTCTGCACCACCCCGCCGCCGGTGAGGCTGGCGCCGAGGGTGAGCAGGCACAGCTCGTACACCAGGCCGCAGGCCGCGCACGCGGCGACGGCCGCCAGCAGCACGACGCGGGGAGCGCGCCGCGGGGCGGGTCCGGCCTGCACAGCCTGCTCGGGCCTACGACAGCGCGGCGGCGTTGACGAACCCGACCGCGAGCAGGGTCGCGGCGACCGCCCACGCCGGCGCCGAGGCGTGCGGCTCCGTGACGATGGCGCGCAGGTGCCCGGGGACGAACGCGTCGAGCAGCCGCAGGGCGAGCGCTTGGAGCGCGACTCCGAGCAGTCCGTAGACCGCGGAGTCGATCAGGCCCTGGGCCAGGCCGTCGGAGCTGGTCATGATCGCGGTGACGACGATGACCGCGAGCGCGAGGTGGTTCGCGCCGAGCAGCACCGCCGCGCTGGCGTGCCGCTGCGTGTACACCTGGTCGCGCAGGTCGCCCGGGGTGAGCGCGTCGAGGACGACGAAGCCGACGGCGAGCACCACGCCGCCGACGAGGAAGTACAGCAGCGTCGCGAGCACGCCGTCGAGCAGGCCGGAGGCGTCGACGGCGCCGAGCTCGAGCGCTCGAGCGGGCAGCGCCCAGGACGGTGCGGTCACGAGCGCCTCCGCAGGTGCGTTCACTTGATGTCCCCCGGTCCGCCGTCCTCGTCGTCCGGCGAGCCCGGCGTGAAGCCGGGGCCGAGATGCGCGTACGCACCGTCGCGGAACCGCCCGTCGAGGTCCTCGGCGGTGATCCGGCTGCCGCCGCCCGCGGTCGGCGCCACGAGGACGATGTCGTCGTCGTAGCGCAGGTGCTCGACGCCGGCGTCGACGGCCCGCGCGGCCGGGCGCACCCGCTGGACGAGGTCAGCGGTCACCGACGCCACCGGCGAGCCGGTCCCCCAGGACTGCGTGTCGCCGCTGCTCGCGCCCGGCCCGTACCGCTGCTCGAGGTGCCCGCGGACGGCGCTGCTGCCGCCGCACGAGGTCAGCAGCACGAGGCCGACGAGCGCCGCGAGCAGGCGGCTCACGGCGTCCACCGGCTGCTCGTGCGCACGACGGCGCCGTGGAGCGGGCCGGGATAGAGGTGCCAGGTCTGCCAGGCCCAGCCGCCCGGCACCGCCTGCCCGGTCAGCGCGGTGACCGCGGCGGGCGCGCCCGGGAACGCGCCGCACAACCAGCCCGGCGTGCGGGCGGCCGTGTTGCGCAGGCGGTCGGCGAGCTCGGCCACCTCGGGCGCCGGCAGCAGACGGGTGCTGCTCTCGAGGGCGTAGCCGCCGAGGTCGCGCCGCCCGGGCAGGGGCTCGCCGCCGGCCGCGACCGCGTCGCACGACACCTGCTCCACGCAGCGCCGGCCGCCCGCGGTGGCGGTGACCGCGTGGCTGGATCCGAGCACCCCGAGCACCAGCCGGTCGACGCCCGAGCCCAGGACGAGCTCGGCCAGCGCCACCGGCGGCGGCGCGTCGAGCAGCAGGCCCAGCGCGGCGGCCGCGACGTCGCGGGGAGCGACCTCGAGCACGTGCAGGGTCACGACCACCTCCCGAGCTCAGAGCGTGCACCACGCGGCGGGCTCCGACGGCGCTTCTGCGACGCCGCGCCGACGAGCCCGCTCCGGGTCTGCCTCACCGGGCCGGGAGCTGCTCGGGTGCCGGATCGGGTGCCGCCGCCGGTGGCCCGCCCGGTTCGAGCGCGTCCAGCCGGGCGCGCACCTCGCGCAGCTCGTCGAGGACGTCGTGCAGGGTGGCCTCGGTGCGCTGTTCCGCGGCCTGCACGTCCTGCAGTCGCCCGACGAACCAGCTCGCGATGGTCGCGGTGACGAGGCCGATCAGCGCGATGCCGACCAGCATCAGTCCGACGGCGATCAGGCGGCCGAGCGCGGTGACCGGATAGCGGTCGCCGTAGCCGACGGTCGTGACGGTCGCGACCGCCCACCAGAGCGCGTCCGGCAGCGTCCTGATGTTGGCGTTCTCGGCACCCCGCTCGGCCTCCAGCTCGGCGACCGCGGCCAGGCAGATGACGAGGACGGTGGCGCCGGTGACGTACGTGCCGACCGCCAGGCGCACGGAGCGGGCGCGGCGGTGCGCCACCGCGAACACCGCTGCGACCCGCAGCAGGCGCAGCAGGTGCAGGGCGCGCAGCGGGCGCAGCAGCGGCAGGAGCAGGACGACGAGGTCGAGCGGGTGCGAGCGGACGAACTCCCAGCGCCGCGTCGACAGCGCCAGCCGCACCAGGTAGTCGACGGCGAACGCGGCCCACACCGCGACGTCCACGACCTGCACCGCGCGGGACTGCGCCGGCGTCAGCTGGACCGCGTACGGGAGCAGGAGGCTGACGAGGAACAGCACGGCCAGCGCGAGCAACGGCAGATCGGTGCGGTGCTCCCAGCGCGCCCGTCGGGCGTCGCGCTGGGCGGCGGAGGTCCGGACCACCCGCCGAGCATG
>JALYNK010000012.1 GCA_030773235.1 Actinomycetota bacterium
TCGAGCCCTGGTCGCCGAGCACGTAGAGCTGGACGCCGAGGAAGCCGAGCAGACCGGCCAGCGTGATGACGAAGCTCGGCACGCAGCCGCCAGCCGCGGTGGCACCTCCGACCGTCGACCCCAAACGTGCCGGCGGCCCGGTCCCTCGCTCCGGAGGGACCGGGCCGCGGCCTGCGGTACGGACCGCGGCGGAGGCTACGCGGCGGCGACCGCCTCGCGCCGGGCGACGACCAGGCCGTCGTCTCCGCGGTCGACGACGATCTCGTCGCCGTCACGGATCTCGCCGGCCAGCAGCTTGCGGGCGAGCTGGTCGCCGATGGCGGACTGCACCACCCGGCGCAGCGGGCGCGCGCCGTACTGCGGGTCGTAGCCGGTGAGCGTCAGCCACTCGCGCGCCGCCTCGGTGACGGTGAGCGTGAGGCGCCGGTCGCGCAGCCGGGCCGCCAGCAGCTGCACCTGCAGGTCGACGATCTCGGCGAGCTGCTCGGTCGACAGCGCGTCGAAGACGACGATCTCGTCCAGCCGGTTGACGAACTCCGGCTTGAACGCCGAGCGCACGACGTCCATGACCTTGTCGCGCCGCTGGTCGGGGTCCAGCAGCGGGTCGCCGGCGTACTGCGTCCCGAGGTTGCTGGTGAGCACGAGGATCGTGTTGCGGAAGTCGACCGTGCGGCCCTGGCCGTCGGTGAGCCGGCCGTCGTCGAGCACCTGCAGCAGCACGTCGAAGACGTCCGGGTGCGCCTTCTCGACCTCGTCGAGCAGCACCACGGCGTACGGGCGCCGCCGCACGGCCTCGGTGAGCTGGCCGCCCTGGTCGTAGCCGACGTAGCCGGGCGGCGCGCCGACCAGCCGCGAGACGGAGTGCTTCTCGCCGTACTCGCTCATGTCGATGCGCGTCATCGCCCGCTCGTCGTCGAACAGGAACTCCGCCAGCGCCTTGGCCAGCTCGGTCTTGCCGACACCGGTGGGGCCGAGGAACAGGAACGAGCCGGTCGGGCGGTCGGGGTCGCTGATGCCGGCCCGGGCGCGGCGCACCGCGTCCGACACGGCGCGCACGGCGGCGGACTGGCCGACGACCCGCTGCGCGAGCGCCTCCTCCATGCGCAGGAGCTTGGCGGTCTCGCCCTCGAGCAGCCGCCCGGCGGGGATCCCGGTCCACGCCGACACGACGTCGGCGACGTCGTCCGGGCCGACCTTCTCCTTGACCATCGCGCCGCGCTCGTCGGCGGCCTTGGCCGCCTGCTCCATCTCCTTCTGCACCGCCGGGATCTCGGCGTACTGCAGGCGGGAGGCGGTGGTCAGGTCGCCCTCGCGCTGCGCCCGCTCGACCTCGGTCTGCAGCGCGTCCAGCCGCTCCTTGAGCTCACCGACACGGTTGAGGCCCTGCTTCTCCTGCTCCCACCGCGCCATGAGCGACTGCAGCTCCTCCTCGCGGTCGGCGCGCTCGCGCCGCAGCTCGGCCAGGCGCTGCACGGAGCCCTCGTCGGTCTCGCGCTCGAGCGCGAGCTCCTCCATGCGCATCCGATCGACCGCGCGCTGCAGCTCGTCGATCTCGACCGGCCGGCTGTCGATCTCCATGCGCAGCCGGGACGCGGCCTCGTCGACGAGGTCGATGGCCTTGTCGGGCAGGAAGCGGCTCGTGATGTAGCGGTCCGAGAGCATCGCCGCGGCCACCAGCGCGGTGTCGCTGATCTCCACCTTGTGGTGCGCCTCGTACCGGCCCTTGAGCCCGCGCAGGATCGCCACGGTGTCCTCGACCGTCGGCTCCCCGACGAACACCTGCTGGAAGCGGCGCTCCAGCGCCGGGTCCTTCTCGACGTTCTCGCGGAACTCGTCGAGCGTCGTCGCGCCGATCATGCGCAGCTCGCCGCGGGCGAGCATCGGCTTGAGCATGTTGCCGGCGTCCATCGAGCCCTCGGCCTTGCCGGCGCCCACGACGGTGTGCATCTCGTCGATGAACGTCACGACCTGGCCCTCGGCGTCGCGGATCTCCTCGAGCACGGCCTTGAGGCGCTCCTCGAACTCACCGCGGTACTTCGAGCCCGCGACCATCGCGGACAGGTCGAGCGAGATGAGCCGCTTGCCGCGCAGGCTCTCCGGCACGTCGCCGCTGACGATGCGCTGCGCGAGGCCCTCGACGACGGCGGTCTTGCCGACGCCCGGCTCGCCGATGAGCACCGGGTTGTTCTTCGTGCGGCGAGAGAGCACCTGCACGACCCGGCGGATCTCCGTGTCGCGGCCGATGACCGGGTCGAGCTCGCCGCGGCGGGCCCGCTCGGTGAGGTCGACGCTGAACTTCTCCAGCGCCTTGTACGTGCCCTCGGGGTCCTGGTTGGTGACCCGGCGCATGCCGCCGCGCACCTTGGCGAAGGCCTCGAGCAGGGTCTTGGGCAGGGCCTGCTGCCCCTTGAGCAGGGTCGCGACGTCGCCGCCCGCGTCGGCGAGGCCGACGAGCAGGTGCTCGGTCGAGACGTAGTCGTCGCCGACCTCCTTGGCCTTGGTCTGCGCGACCGACAGCGACGCCATGAACGCGCGGCTGGGCTGCGGCGCCGAGACGTTGGAGCCCTGGGCCTTGGGCAGGTTGCGCAGCAGCGCCTCGGCGCGGCTGCGCACGGTCGCCGGGTCGGCGCCGACGGCCTGCAGGAGGCTGCTGGCGATGCCCTCGGGCTGGTCGAGCAGCGCGAGCAGCAGGTGCACCGGCGCGACCTCGGGGTGCCCCTCGGTGGCGGCCCGGCGGACGGCCGTCGACACGGCCTCCTGGCTCTTGGTGGTGAGACGTTCCTCCACGTCCGTCCTCTCGGTACGAGCCTCTCCTCACCGGTCTGCGTCCCTCCGCGGGGCCCGGAGGCACCGCGGGGAGGCGCAGACCGGCGCCGGGAGAGGCGGCGGTTGATGCCTGTTCCAACACTGCCCGCCTTGAGCGTGTTCCACTCAACTGCGCCGGGGTGGCCCGGAGGGTGACGCCCCGTCGTGGGAGCGCGGCTCCGCGGCCGGCCGGCCGCTAGCGCTGCTGCGGCTTCCAGACCACGAGGGCGCTGTCGCGCAGCGGGACGAGGTCGCGGCGCAGCGCGGCACGCGCGGTCTCCTGCGCCGCGTCGCGCGTCGCCCTGGCCTGCTCGAGCTCGCGGACGAGCTCGGCGTTGCGCGCTCGCAGCGCCTCGACCTGGTTCTCCAGCGCGATGACCCGCTTGATGCCGGCGAGGTTGACGCCCTCCTCCTGGGACAGGCGCTGCACCTCGCGCAGCAGTGCGACGTCTCTGGGCGAGTACCGGCGGCCGCCGCCACCGGCCCGGCCCGGGGTCACCAGGCCGAGCCGGTCGTACTGCCGCAGGGTCTGCGGGTGCATCCCCGCCAGCTCGGCGGCCACCGAGATCACGAAGACCGGCCGGTCCTCGTCCATCCGCCCGTCCCTGCGCCCGTCCATCACGCGCTCCCGTCGAACAGCCCGGCCCGCGGGTCCTCCGGCGCGGCCTCGGCGTACGCCTTGAGCGCCGCCTGAGCGGCCCCGGGCAGCCGGGCCGGCACGGCGACCTCCACCGTGACGAGCAGGTCGCCGGTCCGGTCCCTCCTCGGCACGCCGCGGCCGCGCACCCGGAACGTACGGCCGCTCGCCGTCCCGGCGGGCAGGCGCAGCGTGACCGCGGCGCCGTCCGGGGTCGGCACCTTGATCTCCGCGCCGAGCGCAGCCTCGGGGAACGTCACGGGCACGGTGAGCGTGACCGCGTCGCCCTTGCGACCGAACAGCGGGTGCGGTGTGACGTGCACCTGCACGAGCAGGTCGCCGGGCGGCGTGCCGGCGCCGCCGCGCCCGGCCACGCGCACCCGCTGCCCCTCGTCGACCCCCGCCGGGATGCGCACGGTGAGCGTGCGCTCCTGAGAGGCCGAGCCCGTGCCGCGGCAGGTCGGGCAGGGCGTGTCGACGACCTGCCCGTTGCCGCGACAGGCCGTGCACGGCTCGGCGAACGCGAACCCGCCCTGGTTGCGGCTGATCATTCCCTGGCCGCCGCACACCCCGCACGTGTGCGGCGAGGTGCCGGGCGCGGCTCCGCTGCCCGTGCACGTCTCGCACACCCCCGTGGTGGTCAGCCGCAGGGGCACGGTGACACCGCGCAGCGCGTCGAGGAACGACAGGGTGACCTGCGCCTCCACGTCGGCGCCCCGTCGCGGCCGGGCCGTGCGGGGCCGCCCGCGCTGCGCGCCGCCGAACAGGCCGCCCAGCACGTCGCCGACCCCGCCCGCCCGTCCCAGCAGGTCGCCGAGATCGAACGGCGCTCCTCCGCCCGCCCCGGCGCCCCGGCCGAAGCTCCCGAAGCCGCCGGACCCGAACAGCGCCCGCTGCTCGTCGTACTCCCGGCGCTTGTCGGCGTCGGAGAGCACGTCGTAGGCCTCGGAGACCTGCTTGAAGCGCTCCTCGCCGCCGGGGTTGGTGTCGGGGTGCAGATCGCGCGCGAGCTTGCGGTACGCCTTCTTGATGTCGGCGGCGCTCGCGTCCTTCGCGACGCCGAGCGCGGCGTAGTAGTCCTTCTCCACCGAGTCGCGCGCGCTCATCGGCTAGTCCTCCTCGGGCGCCGCACCCGGCTCGGCGACCGACACGCGGGCGGGCCGCAGGACGCGGCCGCTGACGCGGAAGCCGGGCTGGAACACCTGGGCGCAGACGGCCACCGTGGCGGACGGGTCCGCCGGAGCCTGCAGGACGGCCTCGTGCACCTGAGGGTCGAAGGGCTCGCCGGGAGCGCCGTAGCGCTCCAGGCCGAGCCGGGCAGCGAGCGCCTCGAGCGCCTCGCCGACGCCCTTGAAACCGCCGGTGAGGTCGCCGTGCTGCCGCGCCCGGTCGACGTCGTCGAGCAGCGGCAGCAGCTCGACGAGCACCCCCGCCTTGGCGACCTCGACGACCGCCTGCCGGTCGCGCTCGACGCGCTTGCGGTAGTTGGCGTACTCGGCCGACAGCCGCTGCAGGTCGGCGGTGAGCTCGGCGACGCGGTCACCCGCCGAGTCGCCCGCCGACGTCTCGGCGGCCGCGGCCTGCGGCGCGCCGTCCTGGGGCGGAGCGCCGGCCGCGGTGCCCGCGGGGGGCGGCGCGTCGGCCGCCCCCTCGCGGGGTGCCCCGGTCACCGGGTCGATCCGCCGCTTGTCGCGGATGACGACCCGCTCGGGGTCGAACTCCGTCTCCAGATCGCGGGCGGGCTCGCTCACCGGCGGTCCTCGTCCACGACCTCGGCGTCCACGACGCCGTCGTCGGTCGCACCGGCCCCGCCGGTGGCCCCGCCTGCGGCCCCGCTGTCAGCCGCCGCCTGCTGCGCGTAGAGCGCGCCGCCGAGCTCCTGCGACTTCTTGGCCAGCCGCTCCGCGGCCTCGCGGACCGCGCCCGTGTCGCTTCCGCCGAGCGCCGCACGGAGGTCGGTGAGCGCCGCCTCCGTCTCGGCCTTGCCCTCGGCGGGCAGCTTGTCGCCGTTCTCGCCGAGGAACTTCTCGGTCTGGAAGACCAGCGCGTCGGCCGAGTTGCGGGTCTCCGCCTCGTCGCGGCGCTTCTTGTCCTCGTCGGCGTACTGCTCCGCCTCGCGCATCATGCGCTCGACCTCGTCCTTGGGCAGCGCGCTGCCGCCGGAGATGGTCATGCGCTGCTCCTTGCCCGTCCCCAGGTCCTTGGCGGAGACGTGCACGATGCCGTTCGCGTCGATGTCGAAGGTGACCTCGATCTGCGGGACGCCCCGCGGCGCCGGCGGCAGCCCGGTCAGCTCGAACATGCCGAGCTTCTTGTTGTAGGCCGCCATCTCGCGCTCGCCCTGGAACACCTGGATCTGCACGGACGGCTGGTTGTCGTCGGCCGTCGTGAAGACCTCCGACCGCTTGGTCGGGATGGTGGTGTTGCGCTCGATGAGCTTCGTCATGATGCCGCCCTTGGTCTCGATGCCGAGGGACAGCGGGGTGACGTCGAGCAGCAGGACGTCCTTGACCTCGCCCTTGAGCACGCCGGCCTGCAGCGCGGCGCCGATGGCGACGACCTCGTCGGGGTTGACCCCCTTGTTGGGCTCCTTGCCGCCGGTGAGCTCGCGCACCAGGTCCGACACCGCGGGCATGCGGGTCGAGCCGCCGACGAGCACGACGTGGTCGATCTGGCCCACGCTGACGCCGGCGTCCTTGACGGCCTGCTGGAACGGGCCCTTGCAGCGGTCGAGCAGGTCCTGGGTCAGCCGCTGGAACTCCGCCCGGGTGAGCGTGACGTCCAGGTGCAGCGGGCCCTCGGGGCTCGCCGTGATGTACGGCAGGTTGATGCTGGTCGACTGCGACGCCGACAGCTCGATCTTGGCCTTCTCGGCCGCCTCGCGCAGGCGCTGCATCGCCATCTTGTCCTTGGACAGGTCGATGCCGCCGTTGCTGAGCGCGAACTGCTTGACCAGGTGCTGGACCACCCGCTCGTCCCAGTCGTCGCCGCCGAGGCGGTTGTCACCGGAGGTCGCCTTGACCTCGATGACGCCGTCGCCGATCTCGAGCAGGGACACGTCGAAGGTGCCGCCACCGAGGTCGAAGACCAGGATCGTCTGCTCCTTCTCGCCCTTGTCCAGGCCGTACGCGAGCGCGGCGGCCGTGGGCTCGTTCACGATGCGCAGGACGTTGAGGCCGGCGATCTCGCCGGCCTCCTTGGTGGCCTGGCGCTCGGCGTCGGAGAAGTACGCGGGAACGGTGATCACCGCGTCCGTCACGCCGTCGCCGAGGTAGGCCTCCGCGTCCCGCTTGAGCTTCTGCAGGACGAACGCGCTGATCTGCTGCGGGGTGAAGGTCTTGCCGTCGATCTCCTTCTTCCAGTCGGTGCCCACGTGGCGCTTCACCGAACGGATGGTGCGGTCGACGTTGGTGACCGCCTGGCGCTTGGCCACCTCGCCGACGAGCACCTCGCCGTTCTTGGCGAAGGCGACGATGCTGGGCGTGGTCCGGGCGCCCTCGGCATTGGCGATCACCGTGGGCTCGCCGCCCTCGAGGACGCTGACCACGCTGTTCGTGGTACCGAGGTCGATGCCGACCGCTCGTGCCATGGGGATGAGTACCTCTCGTCTGGGGTGAGCGCCGTGGCGGAGCCCGCCGGACCGGGACGACCGGGCGGGGGTTGAGCGCCCGACGCTCAGAGTGCTTCCGCGGGGTGCAACGGTCAAACCGGGCTGAGCCTTCCCCGCTCAAGGAAGTTCTGCCGCGTCGTGACCCGGTCGCGCCCGGCGCCCCTCCCCGGTCCCGCTCCGCAGCGGCGCCCGCCGAGTCCGTCCCCGTGTGACACCGTGGGGCCGTGCTCCGGGAGATGCGCGACCGCACCGGCGGTCCGAACGTGCTGGTGCGCGGGCTCGCGCTCCTGCTGGCGCTGCTGCTCGCCGGGCCGCTGACCGTCCTGCTCGCCCGCGCGCTCGTCGAGGTGCTCGACCTCGCGCTGTAGCCGCGTGGGCTGGTCAGCGCGGAGTTCCTGGAGCAGGTGCGTGGGCGGCGCCCGGGGGGCGCCGGCACCTCCTGACCGGCCCGCTGCGACCGTCGGCAACCCCCGGGCACCTCGCTGAGACGAAGGTCACGGCCGCACAGCGGCTCGCACGCCTTCGTACGGGCCGTGCGCGGGTGCGACCCCTCGCGCACCGCACGAGACTGGTCGGGCGCGCTCCGCGGTCCGGGTCCGGGCGGCAGGAGCCCACCTAGGCTCGCGCGCGTCTGGCACCGGGAGGGCCCGTTGGAAACGCACATGATCGTGCGGATGGTCGTCGGCACCCTGCTCACCGTGGTGGCGCTGGCCGTCGCGGGACGCCGCGTGTACTTCCTGTACCGCATGGTCTCGGCCGGCCAGCCCTCGCCGGGACGGCTCGACGACGCGCCCAAGCGCCTGCTCGGGCAGGTCACCGAGGTGTTCGGCCAGCAGCGGCTGCTCAAGTGGAACGTCCCCGGGCTCGCGCACTTCGTCGTGTTCTGGGGCTTCCTCGTCCTCGGGTTCACCGTGCTCGAGGCCTTCGGCGCGCTGTTCGACGCCGACTTCCACGTGCCGCTCATCGGCAAGAGCCCGGTGCTGGGGTTCCTCGAGGACCTGTTCGGCGTCCTCGTGCTGCTGGGCATCGCCACCTTCGCGGTGCTGCGCCTGCGCAACGACCCCCGCACGCACGCCCGCGACTCGCGCTTCTACGGCTCGCACACCACGGCCGCGTGGGGCGTTCTCGGGCTGATCTTCCTCGTCGTGTTCACGCTGTTCGGCATCCGCGCTGCGCAGCTCAACACCGGCGTCTCGCCGTGGCAGGACACGCCGGGCGCGATCTTCTTCTCGAACCTCCTGGCGAAGCTCATCGCGCCGCTCGGCCCCACCGCCAACCGCCTGATCGAGGACGTCATGGTCCTGGGACAGGTGGCGGTGATCCTCGGCTTCCTCGTGCTGGTGACGTACTCCAAGCACCTGCACATCTTCACCGCGCCGCTCAACGTGCTCACCAAGCGCGAGGCGGGCTACGTCGCGCTCGGGCCGCTGCTGCCCATGATGAGCGGCGGCAAGGAGCTCGACTTCGAGCAGGCCGACCCGGAGACCGACACGTTCGGCGTCGGCAAGGTCGAGGACTTCAAGTGGAACGCCATGCTCGACATGGCGACGTGCACGGAGTGCGGCCGCTGCCAGAGCCAGTGCCCGGCGTGGAACACCGGCAAGCCGCTGTCGCCCAAGCTCCTGATCATGGACCTGCGCGACCACCTGTTCGCGAAGGCGCCGTACATCCTCGGCAGCCGGACCGCGCCCGAGAACCACGTCCCCGACTTCAAGGACCCGGGCGAGAAGGGGCATCACGTCCCCGAGGCCGGCTACCCGCGCGTCGAGGGCAGCACCCCCGACCAGGCGGTGCGCCCGCTCGTCGGCACCGCGGAAGAGGGCGGCGTCATCGACCCCGACGTGCTGTGGAGCTGCACCACGTGCGGCGCGTGCGTCGAGCAGTGCCCGGTCGACATCGAGCACGTCGACCACATCCTCGACATGCGGCGCTACCAGGTGCTCATCGAGAGCGCGTTCCCGAGCGAGGCCGGCGTGATGCTGCGCAACCTCGAGAACAAGGGCAACCCGTGGGGCCTCAACAACCGCGCGCGCGAGGACTGGACCGAGGGGCTGCCCTTCGAGGTCCGGCGCGTGGAGGGCGAGATCCCCGACGACGTCGAGTACCTGTTCTGGGTCGGTTGCGCCGGCGCGCTGGAGGACCGCAGCAAGAAGGTGACGCGGGCGTTCGCCGAGCTGATGCACACAGCCGGCGTCGAGTTCATGATCCTGGGCGGGGGCGAGGCCTGCACCGGTGACCCGGCGCGGCGCCTGGGCAACGAGTTCGTCTTCCAGATGCTCGCGCAGCAGAACGTCGAGACGCTCAACGAGGTCGGCGCCAAGAAGATCGTCACGACCTGCCCGCACTGCTTCAACACGATCGGCAACGAGTACGGCGGGCTGGGCGGCACCTACGAGGTCGTGCACCACACCCAGCTGCTCGGCCAGCTCGTCGAGACCGGGCGGCTCGTGCCCGTCACGCCGGTGGACGAGAAGGTCACGTACCACGACCCCTGCTACCTGGGACGGCACAACCGCATCTACACGCCGCCGCGCGAGGTGCTCGCCGCCATCCCCGGGCTGGCCAGCAAGGAGATGCCGCGCTGCAAGGAGCGCGGCTTCTGCTGCGGGGCCGGCGGGGCGCGGATGTGGATGGAAGAGAAGATCGGCAAGCACATCAACGTGGAGCGCACGGACGAGGCGCTCGGGCTCGACCCGGACCTCATCTCGACCGCGTGCCCGTTCTGCATGGTGATGCTGTCCGACGCCGTCACCGCCAAGCAGCAGACCGGCGAGGCCAAGGACGGCGTGCAGGTGCTCGACGTCTCGCAGATCCTGGCGCGTTCGCTGGTGGCGGCCAAGGAGCCGGCGCTGGTCGGCGCGGGCGAGAACGTCGTGACCGAGAACGTCGTGACCGAGGACGTCACGGTCGAGGCGCCGAAGCCCGTCGACCCCGACCCGGCCAAGACGGCGGTGGCGGACTACGGGCAGCTGGCGCAGACGGCCGGCACCAGCGGCACGGGTGGCGGGGACGGCGGCAGCCGCCCGACCTCCGACCCGGCGTCGTCGGGCGTCACCGCCCCGCGCACCAGCGGACCCGGGGTCTCGGCGTCCGGGAGCCCCGAGCCCGCGGGGGACGCCGCGCCGGGTCGTACGCCCGAGGGGCACGGCCCCGACCCGGGCGGCGGCCCCGCCTCCAGCACCGGGTCGCCCGGCGACGCTCCCGGTGGTGCGACGGAGGACCACCAGCTCGGCGGGCCGCAGCGCCCCGACCCTCGTCCCTAGCCGCTCGGCGTCGCCCGCGCCCGGTCCCGCTCGTCGGGGCCGGGCGCGCTGCTGTCCCCGGCCCGGGAGACCTGCGTCCCGGCTCAGCCGCCGGTGTCGGCGCGGCTGAAGCGCAGGTGCGACCGCGACGGGGTCGGGCCGCGCTGGTCCTGGTAGCGGGAGCCGTACACGCTCGAGCCGTACGGGTGCTCGCTCGGCGACGAGAGCGGCAGCACGCAGATCTGCCCGATCTTCATCCCGGGGTACAGCTTGATCGGCAGGTTGGCGACGTTGGACAGCTCCAGGGTCACGTGCCCGGAGAAGCCGGGGTCGATGAACCCCGCCGTCGAGTGCGTCAGCAGCCCGAGCCGGCCGAGGGAGCTCTTGCCTTCGAGCCGGCTCGCCAGGTCGTCACCGAGCGCGATGACCTCGAGGGTGGAGCCGAGGACGAACTCACCCGGGTGGAGGATGAACGGCTCGTCGCCCTCCGGCTGGACCATCTCCGTGAGGTCGTCCTGCGGCACGGCCGGGTCGATGTGGGTGTAGCGGTGGTTGGCGAAGACCCGGAAGTACCGGTCGAGCCGCACGTCGATGCTGCTGGGCTGCACCATCGCCTCGTCGTACGGGTCGAGCCCGAGCCGGCCGGCGGCGATCGCGGCCTTGAGGTCACGGTCGGACAGCAGCACCCGGCGACCCTAGAGCAGCCGGCGTGGCGGGTCGGCAGGGCGATAGGGTGGCCGGGTCGCGCGGGCGTAGTTCAGCGGCAGAACATCAGCTTCCCAAGCTGAGAACGCGGGTTCGATTCCCGTCGCCCGCTCTGCTCCCCGGCGTCGGCCGGGCGCTGCCCTCGCTAGCGTGGCCGGGACGAGCCCGCCCGATGCGAGGGAGCCCCGTGCCCACCACCCACCGCATCGCGGTCATCCCTGGCGACGGCATCGGCCAGGAGGTCGTGCCGGCCGCGCAGCGCGTGCTCGAGGAGGTCGGCTCGACGCACGGCTTCGGCTTCGACTGGACCGAGTACGACTGGAGCTGCGAGCGCTACACCCGCACGGGCCGGATGATGCCCGAGGACGGTCTCGAGCGGCTCGCGGAGAGCGACCAGATCTTCCTCGGTGCCGTCGGGTTCCCCGGTGTCCCCGACCACGTGTCGCTGTGGGGCCTGCTCATCCCCGTCCGCCGCGCCTTCGCCCAGTACGTCAACCTGCGGCCGGTGAAGCTGCTGCCCGGCATGGTCAGCCCGCTGCGCGACGTGGCGCCAGGCGGGATCGACATGCTCGTGGTGCGCGAGAACAGCGAGGGCGAGTACAGCGAGCTCGGCGGCCGCTTCGGCCGTGGGACGCCGGGCGAGCTGGCGGTGCAGGAGTCCGTGTTCACCCGCGTCGGCGTGGAGCGCATCGCGCGCTTCGCGCTCGACCTGGCGCAGGGGCGCCGCGGTCGGCTGGCGTCGGCGACCAAGTCGAACGGGATCATCCACACCATGCCGTTCTGGGACGAGGTCGTCCGCGAGGTGGCCTCCCAGCGCCCCGACGTGCAGCTCTCCGAGTACCACGTCGACGCGCTCGCGGCGATGTTCGTGCTCGACCCCGGGCGGTTCGACGTCGTCGTCGCGTCGAACCTGTTCGGCGACATCCTCACCGACATCGGCGGCGCGGTCATGGGCAGCATCGGCATCGCACCGAGCGGCAACCTCAACCCCGAGCGCGAGCACCCGTCGATGTTCGAGCCGGTGCACGGGTCTGCCCCGGACATCGCCGGACAGGGCCGCGCGAACCCGCTCGGGCAGGTGTGGTCGGGCGCCATGATGCTGGAGCACCTCGGGCACGCCGACGCCGCCGGCGCCGTCATGGACGCGATCGCGCACGTGCTGTCGGAGACGGACGTGCGC
>JALYNK010000013.1 GCA_030773235.1 Actinomycetota bacterium
GCTCGGCGCCGCAGCGGTCCGGCCCCCGGTGGTCGACGTGGCGGCGGCCGGGACCGGACGGGGCGCGACGGCCACGGTCTCCCCCGACACCGCGAGCGCGCGGACCGCGGGGTGGCCGGGGACGACCGCGACGGCACTGGCCTGCACAGCGGCCTTCTCGCGCATCTGCTGCGACTCGCGCACCTGCTCGGGCAGCACGAGCGACAGCACGGTCCCGGACGACCCGGCCCGGGCGGTGCGGCCCGAGCGGTGCAGGTAGTCCTTGTGGTCGGCCGGGCTGTCGTAGTGGACGACCAGGTCGACGTCGTCGACGTGGATGCCGCGGGCGGCGACGTCGGTGGCGACGAGCACGCGGCACTCGCCGCGGGTGAACGCGTCGAGCGCGCGCGTGCGGGCGCCCTGGGTGAGGTTGCCGTGCAGCGCCGCGGCCGGCACGCCGGTGCGCTGCATCTGCTTGGCCAACCGGTCCGCGCCGTGCTTGGTGCGGACGAAGAACAGGCTCCGCCCGGGCCGACCGGCGATCTCGCTGGCGATCGTGACCTTGGCGTCGGGCTGGACGGCGAAGACCTGGTGGTCCATGGCCGAGACGGACGTGGTGTCGGCCGGGACCGCGTGCGCGGCCGGGTCGGTGAGGTACTGGCGCACCAGGACCTCGACGCCCCGGTCGAGAGTGGCGGAGAACAGCAGGCGCTGCCCGCCCGCGGGGGTCTGGTCCAGCAGGCGGCGCACCGCGGGCAGGAAGCCGAGGTCGGCCATGTAGTCGGCCTCGTCCAGCACCGTGCACTCGACTGCAGCGAGCGAGCACTCGCCCTGCGCGATGAGGTCCTCGAGGCGGCCGGGGGTCGCGACGACGATGTCCACGCCGCGCCGCAGCGCGGTGATCTGACGGCCCATGGGGGCGCCGCCGTACACGGTGGTCATCGTGAGCCCGAGCGGCACGCCCAGCGGGGCGAGCGCGTCGTGCACCTGCTGCGCGAGCTCGCGGGTGGGGACGAGCACCAGCGCGCGCGGACGGCGCGGGGAGCGCGTCCCGCCGGCGAGCCGGGCGAGCAACGGCAGGCCGAAGGCCAGCGTCTTGCCCGAGCCGGTGCGGGCGCGGCCGAGGACGTCCCGGCCCACGAGCGCGTCCGGGATCGCGCGGGTCTGGATGGCGAACGGCGCGGCCAGCCCGCGGCGGGCGAGGGCGGCGACGAGCGGCGCGGGCAGGCCCAGCCCGGCGAAGGTGAGGCCGTCCGCGACGGGACGCTCGGCGGCGGCGTCCAGCGCCAGCTCGAGGTCGGAGCGCGCCGGAACGGCGCGGACCGGCGCGGACGTGCGCCCGCGGGAGGACGGGCGGGGACGGCGTGAGACGTGGCTGGGCAAGACTGGAGCTCCGGTTCTCAAGGGCGGGGCCGCGATCGGGGCTGCGGACCGGGGCGACCCGAGACGGAGCACAAGCAGCGACCAGGCGAGCGGCTCGCTCGCAGGAGGCGACGGCAGGCGCAGCCACACCGTCCTGCGGATCAACCTAGCGCCTGCCCCGGTCATTCCGCCGCGTCCGGCCCCTCTCCGGCGCGGCGGATGGGTCAGGATGCGCGCGTGCTGGGACTACCCGACGGCGTGCGCGCCTGCCTGTTCGACCTCGACGGGGTGCTGACGGACACCGCGTCCGTGCACAACGCCGCCTGGCAGGAGACGTTCGACGCCTTCCTGCGCGAGCGCGCGGAGCGCACCGGCGAGCCGTTCGTGCCGTTCGACCCCGGCGCCGACTACCGGACGCACGTCGACGGCAAGCGCCGCGAGGACGGCGTCCGCGACTTCCTCGCCTCCCGCGGCGTCCGGCTGCCGGAGGGCGCGCCGGACGACCCGCCGGGCGCCGGGACGGTGCACGGCATCGGCAACCGCAAGAACGTGCTGCTGCTGACCCGCATCCGGGAGGACGGGGTCGAGGTGTACGAGGGCAGCCGCCGCTACCTGCGCGCGGCCGCGGACGCCGGCCTGCGCCGCGCCGTGGTGTCGAGCAGCGCCAACACCGCCGACGTCCTGCGGGTCACCGGTCTGGACGAGCTCGTCGAGGTCCGCGTCGACGGCGTGACCGCGCGGGAGGAGCGGCTCGCGGGCAAGCCCGCGCCGGACACCTTCCTGCACGCCGCCCGGCTGCTGGGGCTGCCCGCTGCCGAGGCGGCGGTGTTCGAGGACGCGCTGGCGGGCGTCGAGGCCGGCCGGGCGGGCGGCTTCGGGCACGTCGTCGGCGTCGACCGCGTCGGGCAGGCCGAGGACCTGCGCGAGCGCGGCGCCGACGTCGTCGTCCGCGACCTCGCCGAGCTGCTCTGCGACGGGGCGCTGCGGTGAGCGAGGCGCTCGACCTGCGGACGCCGCCGCGCGACCCGGCCGCCGACACCCCCGAGCGCGCCCGCGCGCTCGGCGAGAGCGCGTACCCGGTGGAGCCCTGGTGCGTCCGTGAGACGGCGTTCGACCTGCGCACGCTCGCGCAGGGCGAGTCGGTGTTCGCGCTGTCCAACGGTCACATCGGGCTGCGGGGCAACCTCGACGAGGGCGACCCGCACGTCATACCGGGGACGTACCTCAACTCCTTCTTCGAGGAGCGGCCGCTGCCGTACGCGGAGGCGGGCTACGGCTACCCGGAGGAGGGCCAGACCGTCGTCGACGTCACCAACGGCAAGCTCATCCGGCTCATGGTCGAGGACGAGCCCCTGGACCTGCGGTACGGCCAGGTGCTCTCGTCGGAGCGGGTCCTCGACCTGCGCGCCGGCACGCTGCGCCGCAGCGTCGACTGGGTGTCGCCGGCCGGCAAGCGGGTGCGGGTGCGCTCGACCCGGCTGGTGTCGTTCGCCCACCGCGCGGTCGCCGGCATCGAGTACGAGGTCGAGGCCGTCGACGGCTTCGTCCGCGTGACGGTGCAGTCCGAGCTCGTCGCAAACGAGGAGCAGCCGCCGCTGTCCGACGACCCGCGGGTGGCCGCGGCGCTCGACCGGCCGCTGGTCGCCGTCGAGGCCGACCACGAGCAGCACGGAGCGCTGCTGCTGCACCGCGCGCGCAACAGCGGGCTGCTTATGGCCGCCGGGATGGACCACCTCGTCGAGGTGCCGGGCCGGGTCGAGGAGGAGACCGACGCCCGACCGGACTGGGCGCGAACGACCGTCGTGTGCGGGCTGCGGGCCGGTCAGACGCTGCGGGTGGTCAAGTTCCTCGCGTACGGGTGGTCGTCGGTGCGCACCGCCGACGCGCTGCGCGACCAGACCGCCGCCGCGCTCACCGGCGCCCGGTACGACGGCTGGCAGGGGCTGCTGGACCAGCAGCGGGCGTACCTCGACGACTTCTGGGACGCCGCCGACGTCGAGGTCGAGGGCGACCCGGTGCTGCAGCAGGCTGTGCGGTTCGCGCTGTTCCACGTGCTGCAGGTCGGTGCGCGTGCCGAGCGGCGGGCGCTGCCGGCCAAGGGGCTCACCGGGCCGGGCTACGACGGGCACGCGTTCTGGGACACCGAGGGCTTCGTGCTGCCGGTGCTCATGTACACCGCGCCGCAGGCCGCCGCCGACGCGCTCCGCTGGCGGGCGTCGACCCTGCCGATGGCCCGGGAGCGCGCCCGGACCCTCGGCCTGCGCGGCGCGGCGTTCCCGTGGCGGACGATCCGCGGGCAGGAGTGCTCGGCGTACTGGCCGGCGGGGACGGCGGCGTTCCACATCAACGCCGACATCGCGTACGCCGCCGACCGCTACCGCGTGGTGACGGGCGACCACGAGCTGGAGCGCGAGTGCGGCCTCGAGCTGCTCGTGGAGACCGCCCGGCTCGCCGCCTCGCTCGGGCACGCGGCGGCCGACGGCTGGCACGTGCACGGGATGACCGGACCCGACGAGTACAGCGCGGTCGCGGACGACAACGTCTTCACCAACCTCATGTCCGCGCGCAACCTGCGCGCCGCCGCGGCGGCCTGCGCCCGCCACCCCGACCTCGCCGCGGAGCTCGGCGTCGACGACCGCGAGCTGGAGACGTGGCGGTGGGCCGCCGACCGCGTCGTCGTGCCGTACGACGAGGCGCGCAGGGTGCACCAGCAGTCCGTCGGGTTCACCGACTACGCGGTGTGGGACTTCGAGGCCTACCGCGGGCGCTATCCGCTGCTGCTGCACGCGCCGTACGTCCAGCTCTACCGCCAGCAGGTCGTCAAGCAGGCCGATCTCGAGCTGGCCATGCACTGGTGCTCCGAGGCCTTCACCCACGAGGAGAAGGCGCGCAACGTCGACTACTACGAGCGGATCACCGTCCGCGACTCGTCGCTGTCGGCGTGCACGCAGGCGGTGATGTGCGCCGAGGTCGGGCACCTGGAGCTGGCGCACGACTACGCCTGGGAGGCCGCGCTCGTCGATCTGCGCGATCTGCACGCCAACACCGTCCACGGCCTGCACCTCGCCTCCCTGGGCGGCTCGTGGTCGGTGCTCGTCGAGGGGTTCGGCGGGCTGCGCGAGCGCGGCGACGTGCTGTCCCTGAACCCGCAGCTGCCCGAGGGGATCTCCCGGCTGACCTTCCGGCTGCGCCGCGAGGGCGTACGGCTGCTCGTCGAGGTCACTCCGCACGAGGTGCGCTGCAGCGTCCGCGACGGGGCGGAGGCCCGGCTGCGCTTCCTGCTGGCCGGCGAGGAGGTCGAGGTGGGCACCGACGCGCCCGTCGTGCGTGCGCTCTCCCGCCGCGTGCCGCTGCTCCCGCGCCCCGAGCAGCCGCCTGGCCGGGAGCCGGTGCCGCACGCCGACCTCTGAGGTGCTGCGCGCCGACCTCGCCCGGTCGCGCTGTCCGCCGGCCCGGCGGACCGTGCGGCTGCGGCTGCGGCTGCGGCTGCGGCTTCGGCGGTGCGGCGAGCAGGGCGATGACCGCGGCGAGAGCGAGTGCGTACCCGCTGAGCGCGGCGGGCAGCTGGCCGGGCTGAGGCCTCTCGGACAGCAAGGTGGCACCCAGGGCAGCGGACAGGAGCATCTCCGTCACGGCGCAGGCCGTGGCCACTGTCGTGACGCTGCCGCACCGCAACCCGCGCGCGAAGACGAGCAGCCCGGTGACGCTGTAGCCCGCTGCGCACCAGAGCATCGGGGAGCGCACATGGCCCTCCGCGGGAGCGGACGGCAGCACGCGGCACGCCAGCGCGAAGCCGGCGAACGCGATCCCGGCGAGCACGCCGAGCGCGACCGCGGGGCCTGCTCCGCGGTCGGGTCGCACGGCTCGGGCGGCGAGCAGCAGGACGGGGATCCCGGCGGCGAGCAGCACGGGCAGCGGCAAGCCGCTCGGGGCTGCTCCGGGCGGTGGCGCCGAGCGGGCGAGCAGGACCAGCCCGGCCACCCCGGCGACTGCGGCGACCTGCTCGTGCCGGGCCAGGGGCTGGCTGAGCACGGGCACGGCCAGCAGCGCGGTCACGGCGACGTCCAGGGCGAGCGTGGCTTGCACCAGTGACAGGGGGAGCGACCGCAGCGCTGCAGCTGCGAGCAGGAACCCGGCCACGTCCAGCGCGACGCCCAGCAGGAACAGCGGGTGGGCCGCCGCGGGCCTGGCCGGTCGGGGTGCGTGCGGTCCGCACGATCGGTCCGCTCGCCGTACGGCAGCGGCCTGCATCACCGACGCGGTGCCGAAGCAGACCGCGGCGGCGACGGCGAGGCTCAGCGCCCGGAACTCCACGCGCTCAGCGCGCGAGCGCGCTGGCCGGCACGACGACCGGCGGGGGGAAGCCGTTGAAGTGCGTCGCGTAGCTGGTGGTGTACGCCCCGGCTGACCCGATCACCACTCGGTCGCCTTCAGCCAGGTCCGCGGGCAACAACGCGCCGTAGAACAAGGTGTCGCTGCTGTCGCAGGACGGTCCGGTCACGGTGCAGGGCACCCGGGGCCCGTCCGGCCGGTCGGCGGTGGTGTGGATCGGGAACTGCCAGCGGCCACCTGTCTGCAGCGCCTCCATCAGGCCGTGGTAGCCGCTGACGTCCAGGTACACCCACCGTCCGTCGGCGCGGTCGGTGACCGCGAGCACGCTGGCGACCAGCAGACCGCTCTCCGCCACCAGGTAGCGCCCCGGCTCGCACACCAGTCGGCGGGGGCGGTGCGGCAGACGGTCCAGCGCGGAGCGGATCGCGGCGGCGAGCGCCGCTGTGCTGGGAACCGGGTCGGTGTACCGCGCAGGAAAGCCGCCGCCCAGATCGAGCATGGACAGCGCGACGCCGGAGCGGTGCAGTTGGCGCAGCAGCAGCCCACACCGGGCGATCGCCAGCGGCCAGGCGGAGACGTCGGTGCACTGGCTGCAGACGTGGAAGGTCACTCCGTACGGCTCGAGCCCCAGCTCACCGGCCAGCAGCAGCAGCCGGTGCCCCTCGTCGGAACTGACGCCGAACTTGCGGGACAGCGGGAACAGGCTGGTGGAGTCGTCGACCGCCAGCCGGACGTGCACCCGGGCACCGGGAGCGTGCCGGGCCAGCTTGCGCAGCTCCTGCTCGGAGTCGAACGCGAAGTGCCGCACGCCGCGCGCGTAGGCCTGCGCCACGTGCCCGGCCGGCTTGACCGGGTTGCTGAACAGCACTCCCTCGACGGGGTCGACCAGCTCCTCGACCAGATCGAACTCGGCGATCGAGGCGACGTCGAACCCGGCGCCCGCCCGGGCCAGTGCCTGCAGCACGACCGGCGCAGGATTGGCCTTGACGGCGTAGTAAGGGGCCACGTCGGGCAGCGCCCGCCGCATCTCGAGGTAGCGCGCGACCACGACGTGCTCGTCGACGACCAGCGCCGGCGTCGGCAGGTCCCACAACGCCTCCAGCACCGGCGCTTAGGGCGCGGCTGCCCGCGCCGCCCCCACAGCGGTGACCGGTGACACCCGGCTCCTCCCCTCCAGCACGCCGGTGACGCGGCAACACGCTGTGGCCCAAGCGCAACCAAGCGTAGTGGATACTGTCGGGTGTGAGGTTTGGACTGCCCCTCGACCGCACCCAGCGACGGGCGGGGCGGCGGGTGCTCGTGCTGGGCGCCGGCGTCGCCCGGCGGGCCGTGCGGCACGAGGTGTGGCTGGTCGCGGCAGTGGTGCTGGCCTGGGTGACGGCTCTGATCGCCGCGCCCGGCGCGGCGCTGGTCGTGTCAGACCTCGGACTGCCCACCGCGTCCACCCTGAGCGGCATCGCCTGGCTGCGCGCCAGCGTCACCTGGCCCGGTGAGTACGTCCGCTCCGCCCGCCTGATGGCCGCATCGTTGATCTGCTGGTCGTTCGGCGCCGTGGTCTGGGGCGTCCTGGAGCTGACGGTCCAGATGACGCCCTTCCCGTCGCTCGCCGACGCGGGTTACCTGGCGTCGATCCCGTTCGCCTGCGGAGCGCTGCTGGCGCTACCCGTGCCGCCACAGCCGTTCGGGCGGCTGCGGGCCGTGCTCGACGGGCTGGTGCTGGCCGGCTCCACCCTGCTGGTCGGCTGGGTGCTGGTGCTGTCCCCCGTCCGCGCCCACCCCCAGGAGCCCGTCGCCGACCTGATCAGCCTGACCTACCCGCTCGGCGACCTCGTGCTGGTGGCGATCGCCCTGTCCGTGCTGTCACGAGGCCTGCGACACGGCGCTCCGACCGGCGTCGTCGGCCACGTGGGCACCGGTGTGCTGGCGATGGCGTTCGCCGACGCCAGCTTCGCGTACCTCGTGGCCACCGGCTCCTACCGGTCCGGACTGCTCGTCGACGCGGGATGGATGGTCGGCCTGGCGCTGCTGTACCTGGCCGCGCGCCAGCGGCCCCGCCCCTGGTCGACAGCAGTCGAGGTGCCGTACCGCAGCGCCGCCGCGCTGCCCTACCTGGCCGTGCTGCTCGCCGTGGTCGCCGCCTGCGTGCAGCGCGTGCGGATCGGGCACAACGACTTCCTGGTCTTCAGCGTCCTGCTGGCCACGCTGTCCCTGCTCGCCGCTCGCCAGTACCTGTCGACTCTGACCCAGCACGCCTGGATCCGAGCGCTGGAGCAGCGCGTGCAGGAGCGCACAGCTGAGCTCCAGGACAGCACCGCTCGCCTCCGGGGCAGCGAGGCCCGCTTCCGCTCCCTGGTGCAGAACTCCTCCGACGTGATCGTCCTGCTGGACGACCGGGGAGAGCTGACCTACGTGACTCCCTCGGTGAAGCGCGCCCTGGGCTACGAACCGAACCTGCTGCTCGGCGCGCCCGCCGACACGCTGGTGCGTCGCGAACAACGTGCTGTGTTCCACAGCACTCTCCAGCAGGCCGGACAGCCCGGCCGCGGACCGGTCACCATCGAGCTCGACCTGCTGCACCGCGACGGTTCCTACCGGCACTTCGCCGTGTCGGTCACCGACCTGCTCGACGACCCTGCGGTCGGCGCTGTGGTGCTCAACGGCTGGGACGTCACCGTCCGTCGCCAGCTGGAGCAGCAGCTGACCCACCAGGCCTACCACGACGCGTTGACCGGGCTGCCCAACCGCGCGCTGCTGCACCAGAGGCTCGACCACGCGCTCGCTCACCGCCTCCGGGGACGAGGAGTGGCGGTCCTGTACCTGGACCTGGACGGCTTCAAGGCGGTCAACGACACGCTGGGACACCACGTCGGCGACGAGCTGCTGCAGGCCGTGTCGCAGCGCCTGTTGAGCTGCGTACGGCCGAGCGACACCGTCGCTCGGCTCGGCGGTGACGAGTTCGCCGTGCTCGTCCCCCACCTCACCGGTGAGCCCGAGGCGCTCGCGCTCGCGGGTCGGATCACGACGCTGCTCTCCCAGCCGTACCGGCTGCAGGGGCAGGACGTGTTCGTCGCCAGCAGCGTCGGTCTGGCGCTCACTCCGGACGACGGCAGCGCCACGACTGCGACGGTGCTGCTGGGCGACGCGGACCTGGCGATGTACCGGGCGAAACAGCAGCGCCTCGGCGGCTATCAGCGCTACCAACCCGCGATGCGCACCACCATGCGCGATCGGGTCACCCTGGAGAGCGAGTTGCGGCACGCGCTGCGCCGCGACGAGCTGGTCCTGCACTTCCAACCCACCATGGACGTGGCCACCGGACGGCTCGTGGGCGCCGAGGCTCTCGTGCGCTGGCAGCACCCCACGCGGGGGCTGCTCACCCCCGACGCCTTCATCGCGCTCGCCGAACAGTCCTCGATCGTCATCGAGCTGGGCCGGTGGGTGCTGGACCAGGCGTGTCGCACCTTCAGCGACTGGCAACGAGCCCGCCCGGACCTGACCCCGCCGTTCATCGCGGTGAACGTCTCCGGACGGCACCTGCGCCACCCCGACATCGTCCAGGACGTGGCCGCGGCGCTCCTACGTCACGGCGTGCCACCCGACCGCCTGGTGCTGGAGATCACCGAGACGGTGCTCGTCGAACACACCAACGAGACGCTGGGCACGCTGCAGGAGCTCAAACAGCTGGGTGTCCAAGTCGCGCTCGACGACTTCGGCACCGGCTACAGCTCGCTGAGCTACTTGCACAAGTTCCCCGTCGACGTGCTCAAGGTCGACCGTTCCTTCGTGCACGACTGGAACCAGCAGGCCGGGGAGCTGATCACCGCGATCATCCGACTGGGGCACACCCTCGGGCTGCACACCGTCGCCGAGGGTGTGGAGAGCGCCGAACAGCTACGGCTCCTGCGCGACATCGGTTGCGAGCACGCGCAGGGTTACCTGTTGTCACGCCCGCTACCCGCCGCCGAACTGATCACCTTCACCGGCCGACCGACGGCGCCGCCGGAACGCCAGACAGCCGGAGCAGCGCACGGTTGACAGAGGAGGTCCGCCGAGGACCTCAGGCAGTGGCCTCCAGGACGACCCGCACCACCTCGGCCGGCCGGTCCCAGGTCGGGAAGTGGCCGCAGTGCTCGAACCAGTGCACCCGCGCGTGCGGGAACAGGGCCTGGGCGCGCGCGGCCTGCCGGGGCAGCGTCACCCGGTCCCGCCGGCCCCACCCCAGGACCACGCGACCCGGCGTCGGCCCGCCCTGCTGCGCCCCGCTGGCGAGCAGGGCGTCCAGGGTCTCGAACAGCGCCGTCGTCGTGGCGATGCTCTGCAGCTCCGGCAGCACGACCTCCGCGGGCACGGCCCACGGCCGCGGAGTGAACTGCGGCAGCAGCGCAGTGCGGCCCACCGGGCTCCCGGCCAGCGCGGGCAGCACCGGTCGCAGCGCCCGCACGAGCGCGAACGACGCCCGCACCGAGGCGCCGAACAGAGCCTTCTCCGTGTCGTTCCAGAAGCCGCCGGGGTCGAGTGCGACGACGTGGCGCCCGACGCCGCGCCGGGCCAGCTCGAGCACCATCCGCGCCCCCATCGAGCTGCCCACCAGGTCGGCGCCGGACAGGTCCTGCTCGGCGAGGTGGTCCTGCAGGTCCTGCACCAGGCGGTCGAACGTCAGCTGCCCCGGCAGCGGGGGCGCGTCCCCGTGTCCCGGGAGGTCGACGAGCACCACCTCGTGCGCAGCGGCGAGGTCGGCGAGCACCGGCTGCCAGGACTGAGCGCGCCCGCCGAGGCCGTGCACGAGGACCAGGGGCGCGCCGCTGCCGGTCCGGATGGAGCGGGTCATCGGCACAGAGTGCTCCGGGTGGTGCGGGTCATGGCGCTCCCGAGGGTCGGTGCTCGTCGCAGCCGGACCCTCCCCCCGGTGCCGCGCGCGCTACCTCCCGCGGCCCCGCTGCTCAGGACCGGATCGGCGGGGTGCGGGTGCAGGTGCACCGCGACGGGGACGTCGTCGCGGTGCTCACCCGCAGACCGGCCGCCGTTCCCGCTCGCGTGCCCGAGCTCGTCGACGACGTGCTGCGGCCGTGACCGGCGCGGGCAGGCGCAGCGCCGGGCTGCTGCTGTGGCGGCGCGTCGCCGACCGGCGCCTGGAGGTGCTGCTGGGGCACCCCGGCGGGCCGTACTTCGCCGGTCAGGACGCGGGCGTCTGGTCGATCCCGAAGGGCGAGTACCTGCTCGACGAGGAGCCCCTCGCCGCGGCGCACCGGGAGTTCGTCGAGGAGGTCGGCGTGGCGCCGCCGGACACCGAGCCGCTGCCGCTCGGCGAGGTGCGGCTGCGCAGCGGCAAGGTCGTCACCGCGTGGGCGCTGGAGGGCGAGATCGACCTCGCGGAGTTCCGCAGCAACGACTTCACCATGCGGTGGCCGCCGCACTCCGGGCGGCTCCAGAGCTTTCCGGAGCTGGATCGGGTGCAGTGGTTCGACCTCGCCGAGGCCCGGGAGCGGCTGGCGCCCGGCCAGCGCCCGCTGCTGGACCGTCTCGAGGCGGCGGTGGACTGAGCTCAGGGCGCGGGCGCTGTTGAGCTCGACCGCCCGCCGAGGCCGCCCGGTGCGCCACCGTGCCACGGCGACCTGCAGGACCGGCTTGAACAGCATGAGGAACGTGAGCGCGTCGTCCGGCGGGTCCGCGACGGCCGCCGCTGCACGCGGCCCGCGCATGCTGCCGCGCACGAGCACCTGCTGGGTGTCGGACGCAGGCGCTTGCGGTCGCGGTCCGAGCGCCGGGCCCTCCGCGGCGGGTTCCTAGCGGATGCCGGCGGCGGTGGCGGCGCGGCGGGGCTGGGCGCGCTGGTACTGCAGCGGCCAGTAGCCGACCTCGTCGCCGAGCTCGGCGGCGGCTCGCAACGGCCAGTGCGGGTCGCGCAGCAGTGCGCGGGCGAGCAGCACGGCGTCCGCGGACCCGTCGGCGAGCACCTGCTCGGCCTGCCGCGGCTCCGTGATGAGACCGACGGCGGCGACCGGGAGGCCTGAACCCTCACGGACGGCCCGCGCGAACGGCACCTGATAGCCCGGCTCGACCGTGATCTGCTGCTGCGGCACCGCGCCGCCGCTCGAGACGTCGACGAGGTCGACGCCGAGCTCGCGCAGCGACCGCGACACCGCGACCGACTCCTCGACCGACCAGCCGCCCGCCGCCCAGTCGGTCGCCGAGATGCGGACGAACAGCGGCTTGCGCTCCGGCCACACCGCCCGCACCGCCGCGACCACCTCGCGCAGAGCGCGGCTGCGGCCCTCGAGGTCGCCGCCGTACGCGTCCGCCCGCGCGTTGACCAGCGGTGACAGGAACTGGTGGAGCAGGTAGCCGTGCGCCGCGTGCACCTCGGCGACCTCGAAGCCCGCCGCGTCGGCCCGCACCGCCGCGGCCGCGAACGCCCGCACCACACCGGCAATCCCCGCGACCGACAGCTCCTCCGGCGCCGGCCAGTC
>JALYNK010000014.1 GCA_030773235.1 Actinomycetota bacterium
CGGTGGGCGCGTCGGGCACGACGCGCACCCCGGGCCGGGCGAGGTCGCGCAGCGTGCGCAGCCGCTCGGGGTCGCCCGGCGCCGTGACGATGGCGAGCCGGTTGCGCGCCAGGACGCGGGCGGGGCCGGCGAGCTGCCCGGCGACCGCGTCGGCGGACGTCGTGTCCGCGGTGACGACGACGTCGGCCGGAGCGCCCTGCTGGACCTGCGCGACGAGGCTCTGGGACCCCGCGAAGGAGAAGGTGACGCGGGAGCCGGGGGGCTGGCGCTCGTACAGCGCGCCGAGGTCGCGGAGGACGTCGGTGAGCGAGGCGGCGGCGAACACCGTGAGGGGCCGCGGTGCGCCCGGAGCCGCGGCCGTACGGCCGCAGGCGGACAGCAGCAGCAGTCCGGCGAGCAGCGCGGCGGCGGCCGGGCGCGGGCGGGTCACGGCAGCTCCACGACGACGGCGGTGGACTTGACGGAGGCGACGGCAGGGACGCCCGGGGACAGGCCGAGCTCGTCCACCGCCTCGCTGGTCAGCAGCGACACCAGCCGGTGCGGCCCGGCCTGCACCTCGACCTGCGACACCACGTCGCCGCGCAGCACCCGCGTGACGATGCCCGGGAAGCGGTTGCGGGCGCTCGTCCCGTGCGGACCCTGCGGATCGCCGGCCAGCTCGACGGCGAACGCCGCGAGGTCCGGACCGGCGACGATCCGCCGGCCCTCCCCGTCGCGCGACGTCGGCAGCCGTCCCGCGTCGGCCCAACGCCGCACGGTGTCGTCGCTGACACCGAGCAGCGCGGCAGCGGCGGAGAGCCGGTACGTGTGCACCTGCGGACCGTACCGTGCTCTCGCCCCGCAGCTGCGGCTCCGAAGCGGCATCGAGGACCGCAGCTGAGCGCCTGGGGAGTCTCGGCCCGATTGGACGGGATGGACCTCACCAGAGCGGCTCTGACCTGGCGCAGCCGCCGGCCTGCGCGCGGTGGCTGGGTAAGGCTGGCGGCATGCCGCGCCGCGACTACGACCCGTCCGCCGAGCCGAGCCTGTACCCCCTGCTCAACAGCGTCGTGGTGCCTCGGCCCATCGCCTGGGTGTCGACCCGCTCGACCGACGGCGTCGACAACCTCGCGCCGCACTCCTTCTTCACCGTGAGCGCGGTGACGCCGCCCGTCGTGCAGTTCACGTCGGTCGGCGCCAAGGACTCGCTGCGCAACGCGCAGGAGACGGGGGAGTTCGTCGTGGCGGCGTGCACCGAGGACCTCGTCGACAAGGTCAACCTGACCGGCACCGACTTCCCGTCGTCGGTGAGCGAGTTCGACGCGGTGGGGCTGACCCGTGAGCCCAGCCACAGCGTCGCGCCGCCCCGCGTGGCGGAGTCGCCGGTCAACCTGGAGTGCCGCGTCGTCGGCACCCAGGTCTTCGGGTCGGGCGACGACGCCTCGGTGGTGGTGTTCGGCGAGGTGGTGTGGGCGTCGGTGGACGAGCGCGTCCTCGAGAACGGGCGCCCGGAGATCCGCCTCCTGCGGCCAGTCGCGCGACTGGGGGCCGACGAGTGGGCCACGGTCGGTGAGGTCAGCGCGCGCAAGCGCATCCCGTACGCCGCGCTGCGGGAGGAGGAGCGCCGGCGGGAGGGCGCGTGACGTCGCGGACGACGACCCCGCGCGCCTCGGCCACGCGAGAGGCGCTGCTGGCGGCCGCGCGGGAGGTGTTCCCCGCGTCGGGGTTCGCCGAGGCGTCGATCGCCGAGGTCGTCGGGCGGGCGGGGGCCAGCGTCGGCAGCCTGTACCACCACTTCGGCGGCAAGGCCGACCTGTACGTCGCGATGTTCGACGACTACGTGGTGCGCCAGGAGGAGCGGGCCGCCGCCGCGGTGCGGCAGGCGCGGGCGGCGGGGGAGGAGGACCCGGTCCGGCTGTTCGTGGCGGGCTCGCGGGCGTACCTCGACGGGTGCTGGGCCGAGCGCGACCTCGCCCAGCTGTTCCTCGCCGGCGGCGGGCCGCCCGGGTTTGAGCTGGCCGCGCGGCGGCGCTACCGGGAGTGGACCCGCCGCAACGCCACGCTGCTGCGCGCCGGGACCGGCGACGGCGAGCAGCCGTGGGGCGACGCGCTGGTGCTCGTGCTCACCTCCGTGGTGAGCGAGGCGGGCCACGAGGTGGCGGTGTGCGAGGACGCGGCGGCGGCGCGCCGGCTCGCCGCCGACGTGCTCACGCTGATCGCGAGGATCGGGGGGTGAGCGCGCACGACGACCTCCTCGCGCGCCGCACCGACTACCCGGTGCTCGGCCGGTCGACGTACCTGGCCAGCCACACGCTCGGCGCCATGCACGCCGAGACGCCCGGCCGCCTCGCGGCGTACGCCGATCTCTGGGCCGACCGCGGCGTGGTCGCGTGGGAGACCTGGGCGCCCGAGGTGCGGCGGATCGCCGACGTCGTGGGCTCGCTGGTCGGCGCACCGCCCGGCACGACGGTGCTGCGGGCGAACGTCGCCGACGTGCTCGGTGACGTCGTGAGCTGCCTGGACTGGCGGGGCCGGCGCAACCGCGTCGTCACGACCGCGCTCGAGTGGCCGGGCAGCCTGCACACCTGGTCGCAGGTGCCGCGCCTCGGCGGCGAGCCCGTCGTCGTGCCGGCGGCGCCGGACGGGCTCTCGCTCGACCTCGACGCCGTGGTCGCGGCGATCGACGAGCGCACGCTGCTCGTCGAGTGCTCGCACGTCCTCTTCCGCACGTCCGCCCTCGTCGACGTGGCGCCTCTCGTGGAGCGGGCGCACGAGGTCGGCGCGCTCGTGCTCGTCGACGGCTACCAGGCGGCCGGCACCGTGCCGGTCGACGTCGTCGCGCTCGGCGTCGACCTGTACGTGGGCGGCTCGGTGAAGTACCTCTGCGGCGGGCCCGGCAACGGCTGGCTCTACGCCGCGCCAGAGGTCGTCGACCGGCTCGAACCGGTGACCACCGGGTGGTTCGGCACCGCCGCGCCGTTCGCCTTCGACCCCGAGCTGACGTACGCGCCCGGCATCGGCCGCTTCACGGGCGGCACGCCGAACGTCCCGGCCGCCTACGCGGCGGCGCCGGCGTACGAGGCGCTCGCCGACATCGGCGTGGAGCGGGTGCGCGAGCGTTCGTTGTCGCTCACCCAGCCGCTGCTCGAGGGGGCGCTGGAGCGCGGCTGGGCGGTGCAGTCGCCAGCCGACCCCGAGCAGCGGGGCGGGCACGTGGCGTTCGACCCGGGCGACCAGGGCGACCCGGAGCGGATCTGCGCCGAGCTGCTGCGCCGCGGGTTCGTGGTCGACGCGCGGCCGGGCGTCGGGCTGCGGGCCGCGCCGCACTTCTACAACAGCGCCGAGGAGGTCCAGGCGCTGCTCGACGCCGTGGACGAGATCGTCGCCCGCTGAGACGTGCCGGGCCGGGCCGCAGCGGCGACACTGGAGCCGTGACCACCTCCGCCCCTCCCGCGCCGAAGAAGCAGCGGGGCCGCGAGACCGCCGGCGACATGATCCGGTCGCTCGGTCTGATCCTGATCTTCGTCGTGACGCTGTGGTGGCTCGCGCAGCCGCCGGACAGCGACGAGGCCGCGATCCGGGTCGTCGACCCGTCGCGCGACGTCGCCGCGCTGCAGCAGCGGGCGCCCGGCGTGCCGGTGCCGCGCGGGCTGCCGCCGCAGTGGCGGCCGACCAGCTCCACGCTCGAGCCGTCCGGCCTGCGCATCGGCTACGTCACGCCTCTCGACCAGTACGCGGAGTACGCCGTCAGCGACCGCCTGGAGTTCCTCGGGGACATCACCGGGCAGGGCCGGGAGGTCGGCACCCAGCAGATCGGCGGCGAGACCTGGCGGCAGTACGTGGACGGCGAGGACCACACGACGCTCGTCCGCTCGGTCGCCGGACGCACGGTGATCGTCGGCGGGCTGCGGGAGAGCACGACCCTGGACGAGCTCCGGACGCTCGCCGGGTCCCTGTCCTAGCCGTACGCGCGGACCGCTAGCGGCCGGGCCGATGGCGCGCCCCGGACCGTCAGGGGCGGTCGCCGGCTCCCTGCCCCAGCGCCGCGTCCAGCCGCGACCGCGCGCCGTCGAGCCAGGACTGGCAGACGGCCGCGAGCTGCTCGCCGCGCTCCCACAGCGCGAGCGACTCCTCGAGCGTCGCGCCGCCCGCCTCGAGCCGCCGCACCACGTCGACGAGCTCGTCGCGCGCGGCCTCGTACGACAGCCCGGGCGCTGCCCCGCCGCTGGTTGACTCGGGCACGTGGCCAACCTACGACGCGCGACGCCGGCCGACGCCGCCGCGCTGACGGCGTTGCGCGGCCTCATGCACGAGGCGATGGGGTCGCCGCCGACGCCGGAGTGGGCCGAGGTGTGCGAGGCCGCGATCGCCCGGCGGCTGGCCACCGACACGTTCGCGGGCTTCGTCGTCGAGGACGGCGGGCGGGTCGTCAGCGGCGGCGTGGGGTGGCTCGAGGAGCACCTGCCGTCGCCGTTCCAGCTCGACCCGCGGCGCGGACACATCGGGTCCATGAGCACCGAGCCGTCCGCGCGCCGGCGGGGGCACGGGCGGGCCGTGCTGGCAGCGCTCATGGGCTGGTTCGTCGAGCAGGGGGTGCCCCGCGTCGACCTGCGGGCGACGCCCGACGGCCAGGCGCTCTACGAGGAGTTCGGGTTCCGCGCGCTCGGCGGCGCCACGATGGCGTGGTCGGCGCCGGGCACCCGGGCGGGGATGCCAGGTCGGTAGCGCCGCCCCTCCCGGCACCGGTGCGGCCGCGGCCGGCCGTCCCGCCGCGCCAGCTGGGTGTGGCGCTCCCAGGACGCCCGGCTGGTCGCGTTCAGGCGCCCTCGGTGGCGTCCTGCACGGTGCGGTTGTCGCCGATCGCCACGCCCACGGCCGGGTTCTCCCGCTCGCGCGCCACGGCGTGGGGCACCTGGAACAGCCGCAGGAGGGTGACGAGCACCAGCCCGCCGACCAGGTTGCCCACCGCGGCGAGCCCGGCCGTCTGGGCCCACTGCACGTACCCGAACGGCGCGTGGCCGGTGTGCAGCGCGCTGAACATCAGCAGCGAGTTGACGACCGCGTGGTTGAGCTGCGCGCCGGCCAGCAGGAACGCCCCGGTCACCGCTGGCACCAGCTTGACGCCGACCGACTCCGTCGTGTGCTGCATCCACGTCATCAACGTGATCACGGCGCCACCGAGGATCGCGAGCGTGAGGGCGCGCGTCCCGAGCCCGAGCTCGACGTAGTGCCTGCCCGCCTTGATCGCCGTCTCGGCGAAGTCGGGGTAGCCCGTCATGATCAGCAGGGTGAACACCCAGCCGCCGACGAGGTTGGCCGCGAGCGTGCCGATCCACAGCCGCAGCAGCATCCGCAGGCGCGCCTTGCGGGCGACGACGGTGGCGACCGGCACGAGGAAGTCCTCGGTGAACAGCTCGCTGCGGGCCAGCGTGAGCGCGATGAAGCCGATCGAGAACGCCAGGCCGGCGAGCAGGACGTTGCCGGTCTCGTGCTCGACGAAGAGCAGCGCGAGCACGCCGGTGCCGACGTCGATGCCGCCGAGCACTCCCGTCGCCAGCAGCGGCCAGGTCTTGCGGGCGATCCGCCGACGGCCCTCGTCGAGCGACCGCTCGAACGTCTGCTCGACCTCGATCTCGGCGACCGCCGGGTCACGGGCCGGGTCGGAGCCCACGCCCGGCCCGGTGTCACCGGTCCCCGTGCGCCCCCGGCGTTCGTGCTCGCGGTCGGTCTGCTCCTGGCGGCTCTGCTCGCGGTCGCTCTGCGCGCGGTCCGCCTGTGTTGTCACGGGACTCCTGCTGCCCGACAGGTCGTCGGGCAACCGCGCAGACCCCGGGGTCGCGCCGTCGCGCGGTCACGCAGCCGGTGGAGCTGGTACCGGCCGCTCCGCCCGGCGTCAGCTCCGCCGGACCCGCATGTCGCCGCGCGCGAGCCGTACGCGCAGCTGTTCGGTGAGCGCGACGTCGTGCGGATCGCGGACCACCGTCCCGTCGGCGGACTGGACGACCGCGTAGCCCCGCTCGAGCGTGGACTGCGGGCTGAGGGCGAGCACGCGGGCCCGGGTGTGCTCCAGGTCGCGCGACGCGGCGTCGAGCCCGGCGGCGGTGCACCGGCGCGCCCGGTCGCGCAGCGCGACGACCTCGGCCTCGCGCGTACGTACGAGCACGGCGGGGTCGGCGAGCACCGGCCGGCTCCGCAGGGCCGCGAGCCCGGCGCGCTCGCGCTCGACGCCCGTGCCGACGACCCGGCGTGCCCGGTCGCGCAGCGCGACGACCCGCGCGGCCTCCTCCGCCACGTCCGGGACGACGCGCTTGCCTGCGTCGGTCGGCGTGGAGCAGCGGACGTCGGCGACGTGGTCGACGAGCGGCGTGTCCGGCTCGTGACCGATGGCGCTGACGACGGGCGTCCGGCAGGCGGCCACGGCGCGGCAGAGCGCCTCGTCGCTGAACGGCAGCAGGTCCTCCACGCTGCCGCCGCCGCGGGCCAGGACGATGACGTCCACCTCGGGGCGGGCGTCCAGCGACCGCAGCGCACCGACGACCTGCTCGACCGCCAGGTGTCCCTGCACCGCGACCTCGCGCACGTCGAAGCGCACGGCCGGCCACCGCCGCCGCGCGTTCTCCAGCACGTCACGCTCGGCCGCGCTGGCCCGGCCGGTCACCAGCCCGACGACGCCCGGCAGGAACGGCAGCTGGCGCTTGCGCTGCGGCGCGAACAGCCCCTCGGCGGCGAGCACCCCCTTGAGGCGCTCCAGCCGGGCGAGCAGCTCGCCGACCCCGACCGGCCGGATCTCGTACGCGACGAGCGAGAGCGTCCCGCGGCCCAGGTAGAACTCCGGCTTGGCGTGCACGACCACCCGCGCGCCGTCGGCGAGCGGTGGCACGACCGCGTCGCAGACGCCTCGGGCGCAGGTCAGCCGCAGGCTGACCTCGGCGACGGGGTCGCGCAGGGTCAGGTAGACCGTTCCGGGGCGGCGGCTGACCTCGGTGACCTGGCCCTCGACCCACACGCGGCCCAGCCGCCCGATCCACTCGGCGATGTGCCGCGCGACGGTGCGGACCGGCAGCGGCTGCTCCGCGCTGCTCGGGGTGGCCACCGCGGCGACGGTAGCGCGGGCCGTCCCGCGGCCCCCGGCGTCAGCGCGGCTGGGCCGGGTTGGTCGGGACGCCCTGCGACGGCGGGTTGATCTTGGGGCCCTGCGTCGCGGGCGACACCTTCGACCCACCGCCGCCGCCCGCCCGCGCCGCCTCCAGCTGCTCCGGAGCAGCGCCGGTCGCCGGGGTCCTGTCCGGGGCGCTGCCCTCGCTCGCGAGCTTGGCGATGCGGTTGTCGAGCATCGTCACGACCGGCAGGCGGTCGGCGTGCGCCTTCTCGTACGTCCGCAGCTGCACGAGCTGCTCGACGTCGAGCGTGCGCAGGCGCCCACGCAGGGAGCCGAGCGTCATGTGGTCGTAGTCGGGGAGCGGCAGCTGGTCGTGGGGCAGCGGGACGTCGGCGGCGTCCGCAGCGAGCTCCTCGACCGCCTGCTCGACGGCCTCCTGCACCGAGGCGCTGGCCGCGGTGTCGACGCGGGTGCTGTCCGGCTCGGTCGCCTTCGGCGTCGGCGCGCCCTTCGGTTGCTCGGCCGCCGGCACCGGCTTGGGAGCCGTCTGGGCGTCGCGGCCTCCCGCACCGCTGGTGGCCCTTGCCGCCTCCGCGTCGTCCTGCACGGCCTCGGCGGTCCGCTGCGCGCCCTCCGCGGCGTTGCCGACCGCCCCGCCGACGGTCCCGCCGACCGTGCCCGCGGCGCTCCCGGCGACCTGCTTGCCGCGGTCGACCGCGTCCTCGAGCGCGTCCTCGACGCGGTCGTACGCCTCCGCAAACGGGGTGCGCTGCACGAGGTCCTCGACCCGGTCCTCGAGCAGGTCGGCGCGGGCGCTCACCTCGCCGGGGAGCGTCGATGCCCGACCGCTCAGGCGGACGAGCAGGCGCTCGCCGCGCTCGGCGAGGTCGTCGTACTCGCGGCGCACCACGTCCATCGTCGCCAGGGCGCTGCTGGCCGCCACGAACGGCAGGCGCACCGCCACCAGCGGCAGGCGCAGCGTGCGGCGCGGCAGGCGCAAGGCCCCGGACACGACCGTCGCTCCGAGTCCGACAGCCGCCGCCACAGGGGTGGGGAGCAGGTTGGCCACTAGGTGTCCTCCGGGTGCGCGGGTGCCTCCGATTGACCGGACGACGTGCCCGCCCGAGACACCACTACACCCTCGCTGCGACGACCCCTCGCGGCGCTCGAGCGCGGCGGGCCTCGGGCCGGCCCCGGTGACGTCGCGCACCCCGGTCGTGCTCGACGGGCGCGTGCCGCCGCCGCTCCTACTCTGGAGCAGTGACGACCCCCGCTCCCGACCTCCGCCGCGTGCTGGTGGCCAAGCCGCGCGGCTACTGCGCCGGCGTCGACCGGGCGGTGCAGACGGTGGAGAAGGCGCTGGAGCTGTACGGGCCGCCGGTCTACGTCCGCAAGCAGATCGTCCACAACGCTCACGTGGTGCGCACGCTGGAGGCGCAGGGCGCGGTGTTCGTCGAGGAGACCGAGGAGGTCCCCGAGGGCGCCACGGTCGTCTTCAGCGCGCACGGCGTCGCGCCGACCGTCCACCAGGAGGCGCAGGTCCGCGGCCTGCGCACGATCGACGCCACGTGCCCGCTGGTGACGAAGGTGCACATGGAGGCGCGGCGGTTCGCCGCGGAGGACCTCGACATCGTGCTCATCGGCCACGAGGGCCACGAGGAGGTCGTGGGCACCACCGGGCAGGCGCCCGAGCGCATCCACCTCGTCGACGGTGTCGAGGAGGCCGCGGCCGTCGAGGTCCGCGATCCGGCGCGGGTCGCGTACCTGTCCCAGACGACCCTGTCCGTGGACGAGACGGACGTGACGGTCGACGCGCTGCGCCGCCGCTTCCCGCTGCTGCAGGGCCCGCCGTCGGCCGACATCTGCTACGCCACGCAGAACCGGCAGGTGGCGGTGAAGCAGATCGCCGCCGAGGCGGACCTGGTGCTCGTCGTCGGTTCGCGCAACTCCTCGAACTCCGTGCGCCTCGTGGAGGTCGCGCTCGACGCCGGCGCCCGGGCCGCTCACCTCGTCGATGCCGCCGGCGACATCGACGAGGCGTGGCTCGCCGGTGCCACGACGGTGGGGCTGACCAGCGGGGCGTCGGTGCCGGAGGAGCTGGTGGTCGGCGTGCTGGCCTGGCTCGCCGAGCACGGCTTCGCCGACGTGCAGGAGGTCGAGTCCGCGCAGGAGCACCTGCTCTTCGCCCTGCCGCCGGAGCTCCGCCGCGACCTGCGCGCCGCGGGCCGCGGCCTGAGCCCCGCCCCGGCGCGCCGCCGGCGCGGGGACGGTGGCTCCGCCGCCTAGGGTCCGGGACGTGCCCGGACCGGACGAGCAGGTGCCGCAGGACGTGTCCCGAGGCGGGTCGGTGCCGCTGAGCGCCGGCACCGGGAGGCCCGCCCTTCCCGAGCCGTACGACGCGGAGCGCGTGGCACTGGCGGCGCAGGCCCAGGACCCGGGCCTGCCGCAGGAGACCGCCAGCCTGCTCGCCCGGCGCGCGTGGCCGCTGCTGCAGGACATCGGCGAGCTCGACGCGCCCGAGCTGGCGCGCCGGCTCATGGTCGACGCGCGGGTCGGTGCGACGCCCGCCAACGTGGTCGCCACGTCCGCCGTGGAGCACTGCCGTCTGGTGGGCCTGCGGCCGTAGCCGACCCGCGTCACGACGCCGCCTGCGGCAGGACGCTCACGGGCCGCTCCCCGCCGCGACCGGTCTCGCCCCCGTCGGGGCCCAGCAGGCCAGGAGCGGTGACGGGCCGGGCCACGTCGTCGACCGCCCGAGGCCCGCAGACCGGCTCGTCGCAGACGCCGAGCTCGGCGAGGCGCCGGGCGCTCGGCAGCAGCGAGCGCTCGAGCGAGCCGACCGTGGCGTTGTACGCCGTCACCGACGCGGTGAGGGTGCGCCCGAGCTTGTCGACGTGCCCGGCGAGTGAGGCGAGGCGCGCGTGCACCGTCCGGCCGGCGTCGAGCACGGCCTGCGCGTCCTCGGCCAGCGACTCGGTCCGCCACCCGTGCGCCACGGCGCGCAGCAGCGTGACCAGAGTGGTGGGGGTCGCCAGATGAACCCGTCGGGTGTACGCGTGGTCGAGCAGCGCCGGGTCCTCCTGCAGCGCCGGTGCGAGGAACGCCTCGCCCGGGAGGAACAGCACGACGAACTCCGGCGCGTCGGCGAACTGGCTCCAGTACGCCTTGTCGGCGAGCCGGTCGACGTGCGCGCGCAGGTGCCTCGCGTGCGCAGCGGTGCGCTCGGCGCGGACCCGCTCGTCGTCGGTCTCCGCAGCCTCGAGATAGGCGGCCAGCGTGACCTTGGCGTCCACGACCACGCGCCGGCCGCCCGGCAGCCGGACGACGAGGTCGGGTCGCAGCGACCCGTCGGCCGTGCGGACGAGCACCTGCTCCTCGAAGTCGCAGCGGTCGAGCATCCCGGCGTGCTCCACGACGCGCCGCAGCTGCAGCTCGCCCCACTGCCCGCGGGCCTGCGGTCGGCGCAGCGCCGTGACGAGCGCGGCGGTCTCGCGCCCGAGGCGCTCGGAGCCCTCCCGCACCTGGCCGACCTGCGCGGACAGCTCCCCGAGCTGCCGGGCGCGTTCGGCCTCCAGCGACCGCAGCTGCCCCTCCACGCGCCCGAGCTGGTCGCGCAGCGGCCCCACGACGGCGTCGACGCGCTGCTCGCGCAGCGCCAGGTCCGCATCGCCTGTCCGGGCCTGCTCCAGCGCGAGCTGCGCGCCATGCAGGCCGGCGCGCAGCGCGGCCGTGCGCGCGTGGGCCACGAGCAGGCCGAGAGCCAGTCCGGCGAGCAGGGCGGCCAGCAGGAGCAGCAGGTCCATGGCGGGAACCGTGCCAGGCGGCACCGACAGTTCCGCGCAGGTCAGCGCGCGGCTGTCGTACGGCTGGAGGCAGGGGGCGCCGGTAGCGTCGGACTCCGTGAGCCTCACCCTCGGCATCGTCGGTCTGCCCAACGTCGGCAAGAGCACGTTGTTCAACGCGCTGACCAGAAACGACGTGCTGGCGGCCAACTACCCGTTCGCGACGATCGAGCCGAACGTCGGCGTCGTCGGGGTGCCGGACCCGCGCCTCACGACCCTGGGCGAGATGTTCGGCTCGCAGAAGGTGGTCCCGGCCACGGTGTCGTTCGTCGACATCGCCGGCATCGTCCGCGGCGCCAGCGAGGGCCAGGGGCTCGGCAACAAGTTCCTGGCCAACATCCGCGACAGCGACGCGATCTGCCAGGTCATCCGCGCCTTCAACGACTCGGACGTGGTCCACGTCGACGGGCGCGTGTCGCCCAAGGACGACATCGAGACCATCAACACCGAGCTGGTGCTCGCCGATCTGCAGACGATCGAGCGCGTCCTGCCGCGGCTGGAGAAGGAGGCGCGCGTCAAGAAGGACGTCGCGCCGCAGCTCGCCGCGGTCAAGCACGCCCAGGAGGTCCTCGACAGCGGGCAGACGGTCTTCGGCGCCGGCCTGCCGCGCGAGCCGCTGCGCGATCTGCACCTGCTCACCGCCAAGCCCTTCCTGTACGTCTTCAACCTCGACGAGGACGAGCTGACGGACGACGCGTTCCGCGCCGAGCTCGCAGCTCTGGTGGCGCCCGCCGAGGCGGTGTTCCTCGACGCCAAGGTGGAGGCCGAGCTCGTCGAGCTGCCGCCCGACGAGGCCCTGGAGCTGCTGCAGTCGATGGGCCAGCAGGAGAGCGGCCTCGACCAGCTCGCGCGGATCGGCTTCGAGACCCTCGGGCTGCAGACGTACCTGACGGCCGGGCCCAAGGAGGC
The DNA here is from genome assembly GCA_030773235.1 of Actinomycetota bacterium. Taxonomy (GTDB): domain Bacteria; phylum Actinomycetota; class Actinomycetes; order Mycobacteriales; family SCTD01; genus JALYNK01. The sequence goes on from JALYNK010000014.1 coordinate 11,830, forward strand.
GCGGGCGTGGACGATCCGCAAGGGCTCCACCGCGCCCGAGGCGGCCGGGGTCATCCACACCGACTTCCAGCGGGGCTTCATCAAGGCCGAGGTCGTGAGCTTCGACGACCTCGTCGCCGCGGCGTCGCTGCCCGCCGCCCGCGCCGCCGGCAAGGCCCGGATCGAGGGCAAGGACTACGTGATGCAGGACGGCGACGTCGT
>JALYNK010000015.1 GCA_030773235.1 Actinomycetota bacterium
GTGCGGGCGCGCCGGGGGCCGACGGTGCCGCCGCGCGGTCGATCGACGGCGCCGCGCCCGTGGGACGACGCCGCCGGGCAACAGCGGGCCGGGGCCCGTACCCCACGAGCGTGGCCGGCTGGTCGTCCGGCGGCGCGCTCTCCGCGCCACTGCCGTCCCGGCCGCCGCCGTCCGGTCCCCCGGTCCGGACCGTGACGATCACCGACCCCACGTCGACCGTTGCGCCCGCGTCGGCGTGCAGCTGCTGCACCACGCCGGCGTACGGGGACGGCACCTCGACGGCGGCCTTGGCGGTCTCCACCTCGACGAGCGGCTGGTTCAGCCGCACCTCGTCGCCGGGCCGGACCAGCCAGCGCACCACCTCCGCCTCGGTGAGCCCCTCGCCGAGGTCGGGCATCCGGAACTGCGCGAGCCCCATCAGTACGCCAGGGAGCGGTCGACGGCCGCGAGGATGCGGTCGACGTCGGGCAGGTGGTGCTCCTCGAGACGCGCCGGCGGGTACGGCACGTCGAACCCGGTGACGCGCAGCACCGGAGCCTCCATCTCGTAGTACAGCTGCTCACCGACGCTCGCCGCGATCTCCGAGCCGAGGCCGAGCGTGCCCGGGGCCTCGTGCACGACGACCAACCGCCGGGTGCGCCGCACCGACGCGCAGACCGCAGGCAGGTCGAGCGGCGACAGCGACCGCAGGTCGACCACCTCGAGATCGCGGCCCTCCTCCGCGGCGGCGCCGGCGGCGTCGAGGCAGGTGCGCACCATCGGTCCGTACGCCAGCAGCGTGAGGTCGCGACCGGGCCGAACCACCCGGGCCCGCCACAGCCCGCCGGGCGCCCCGGTCGGGTCGACGGTCGGGTCGACGGCCTGGTCGACCTCCGCCTTCTCCCAGTAGCGCCGCTTGGGCTCGAGGAAGACCACGGGGTCGTCGCTCGCGATCGCCTGCTGGATCATCGCGTACGCGTCCGCCGGGTCGCTGCAGGCGACCACCTTGAGCCCGGCGGTGTGGCAGAAGTAGGCCTCGGGGCTCTCGCTGTGGTGCTCGACGGCGCCGATGCCGCCGCCGAACGGGATGCGCACCGTCACCGGCAGCCGCACGGTGCCGCGGCTGCGGGCGTGCAGCTTGGCGAGCTGGGTGACGAGCTGGTCGAGCGCGGGATAGACGAAGCCGTCGAACTGGATCTCGCACACCGGCCGGTAGCCGCGCAGCGCGAGGCCGATGGCGGTCCCGACGATCCCGGACTCGGCGAGCGGGGTGTCGACGACGCGGGCCTCGCCGAAGTCCTTCTGCAGCCCGTCGGTCACGCGGAAGACGCCGCCGAGCCGGCCGATGTCCTCGCCGAGCAGCACCACCCGGGGGTTCCGCTCCATCGCCGCGCGCAGCCCCTCGTTGAGGGCCTTGGCGAGGGTCAGCACGGTCACGACAGGCTCGCGAGGTACGCGGCGTACTGCTCGCGCTGCGCGGCGAGCACCGGCGTCTGCTCGGCGTACACGTGGTCGAACACTGACAGCGGTTCGGGGTCGGGCAGCGCCAGGCACCGCTCACGCAGACCCGCCGCGAACGCGTCGGCCTCCTCGTCGAGCGCGGCGAAGAACGCGCGGTCGGCGAGCTGCTGCCTGTAGAGGAAGGCCTTCACCCGCTCCAGCGGGTCCTTGAGCTTCCACGCCTCGAGCTCGCTGGCGAGCCGGTAGCGGGTGGGGTCGTCGGCGGTGGTGTGCGCGCCCATCCGGTACGTGAACGCCTCCACGAGCACCGGCCCCTGCCCGGTGCGGGCGTCGTCGAGCGCCCGGCGCGTCACCGCGTACGACGCGAGGACGTCGTTGCCGTCGACCCGGACGCCGGGGAACCCGAACCCGGCGGCCCGGCGGTAGAGCGGGATGCGCGTCTGCGTGGCGGCGGGGGTGCTGATGCCCCACTGGTTGTTCTGGCAGAAGAACACGAGCGGTGCGCTGAACGTGCTCGCCCAGACGAACGCCTCGTTGACGTCGCCCTGGCTGGACGCACCGTCGCCGAAGTAGACGATCGCCGCCTCGCCGTCGTCACCGCCCACCGCGCCGTCACGCGTGATCCCCATGGCGTAGCCGGTGGCGTGCAGCGCCTGGCTGCCGATCACGATCGAGTAGAGCTGGAAGTTGTGCTCCCGAGGGTCCCAGCCGCCGTGGCTCACCCCGCGGAACAGCGCGAGCAGGTGCAGCGGGTCGACGTCGCGGCACCAGGCGACGCCGTGCTCGCGGTACGTGGGGAAGGCGCAGTCCTGCGGGCGCAGCGCGCGGCCGCTGCCGACCTGGGCCGCCTCCTGCCCGAGCAGCGACGCCCAGATGCCGAGCTCGCCCTGGCGCTGCAGCGCGGTCGCCTCCTGGTCGAGGCGGCGCACGAGGACGAGGTCGCGGTAGAGCGCGCGGTACTGCTCGTCGCCGAGGTCGACGTCGTAGTCGGGGTGGTGCACCCGCTCGCCCTCGGGCGTGAGCAGCTGCACCGGCTCGTCCGGCCCGCCGCGGGCCACCTCGAGCCGGGGTCTGGACGGCAGCAGAGCGGTCACGCGGCACCCCTGTCCAAGCAGTCGGGCCGCCTCCGGGGTCACCGGCACACGGCGCCTGCACGTCGGGCGGCCGGCCGCACGTGAGCGCCCGGGTCCCGACCGACTCATCGTGCCACGTGAGTGTGACCTGCGTCTCACTCCTGCGGCGCGGCCCGTTCGCCGGGCCGGTACGCGCGTCTGGGCGGTGGGAGCATGGGTCCTCGTGCCCGTCCGTCCGCTCGTCCTCGCCTCCGCGTCGCCCGCCCGCCTGGGGCTGCTGCGGGCCGCCGGACTGGACCCCGCCGTGGTCGTCAGCGGGGTGGACGAGACCTCTGTGCAGGCCGCCTCGACCGGTGAGCTGGTGCGGGAGCTCGCGGTGCGCAAGGCGCGGGCGGTGGCCGGCGGCCCGGTCCCGCCGGACGCGCTGGTCGTCGGCTGCGACTCGCTGCTCGAGCTCGACGGCGCCGCACTGGGCAAGCCGGCCTCGGGCGCGGAGGCCCGGGAGCGGTGGCGGCGGATGCGCGGGCGCACCGGGACCCTGCTGACCGGGCACTGCGTCGTCGACGTGCCCAGCGGGCGCGAGGTGTCCGGGGTGGCGGCGACGCAGGTCCGCTTCGGCACGCCGAGCGACGCCGAGGTCGACGCGTACGTCGCGAGCGGGGAGCCGCTGCACGTCGCCGGTGCGTTCACGCTGGACGGCCGGTCGGCGCCGTACGTCGAGGGGATCGACGGCGACCCCGGCAACGTCATCGGCCTGTCGCTGCCCCTGCTGCGGCGGCTACTCGCCGAGCTGGGCGTGGCGGTGCACGAGCTGTGGCGGGCCCCGTGACGACCACCGTGACGACCGCCGTGACGACCGTGCCGCCGGCGCTCCGGATCGGGCCGCTCGCCGTGGAGACGCCGGTCGTGCTGGCACCCATGGCCGGGGTGACGGACGCGGCGTACCGCCGGCTCTGCCGCTCGTACGGCGCCGGGCTGTACGTGAGCGAGATGGTGTCGGCGCGCGCGCTCGTGGAGGAGGACGCGTCCAGCGAGCGCCGGGTGTCGTGCGGCGAGGAAGAGACCGTGCGCAGCGTGCAGCTGTACGGCGTCGACCCGGCCGTGGTCGGGGCGGCGGTGCGGCTGCTGGTCGAGGAGGTGGGCGTGCACCACGTCGACCTCAACATGGGCTGCCCGTCGCCGAAGGTGACCCGGCGCGGCGGCGGCGCGGCGCTGCCGGTGCGCGCGGGACTGGTCGGCGCGATCGTCGCCGCGGCGGTGCGGGGCGCCGGGGACGTCCCGGTGACCGTGAAGATGCGCAAGGGCGTGGACGACGCGCACCTGACCTACGTGGAGGCGGGCCGCGCGGCGCGCGACGCGGGCGCGTCGGCCGTGGCGCTGCACGCTCGTACCGCGGAGCAGCTCTACTCGGGCGCGGCGGACTGGTCGGCCATCACCACGCTGCGCGACGCCCTGCCCGACGTGCCCGTGCTCGGCAACGGCGACGTGTGGGAGGCCGCGGACGCGCTGGCCATGCAGGCGCAGACCGGCTGCGACGGCGTGGTCGTCGGGCGCGGCTGCTTGGGGCGGCCGTGGCTCTTCCGGGACCTCGCCGACGCGTTCGCGGGTCGAACGGTGCCGCCGCCGCCGCCGCTCGGCGAGGTCGTCGAGGTCATGCGCGAGCACGTGCGGCTACTCGTCGCGCACCGGGGCAGCGAGCACTTCGGCTGCCGCGACTTCCGCAAGCACGTCGGCTGGTACCTCACCGGCTACCGGGTGGGCGGGCTGCGCCGCCGGCAGCTCGCCGAGGTGAGCTCCATCGCGCAGGTGGACGACCTGCTGTCGGAGCTCGACCCGACGGCGGCGCTGCCGCCGGAGGCCGTACGCCTGCCGCGGGGCCACACCCACGGCCCGAAACCGGTCGTGCTGCCGCCGGGCTGGCTCGCGTCAGGGGCCGAGACCACGGTGCCGGAGGGCGCCGACGCCTGGACCTCGGGCGGCTGAGCGCGCGTGTCCCGTCGCGCCGAGGGGCAGAGCAGGACGACCGACGACAGGAGCGTCTCGTGAGCCAGCCGGACGGCACCACCCCCTCCGCGCCCGACGTCGACCAGCCCGACGGCGGGGCGCACGACGGCGACCAGGCCGGAGCAGGGCAGGGCTCGACGCCCAGCGCTCCCGACGTCGACCAGCCCGACGGCGGCGCCCACGACGGCAGCTGACGCGCTGTGCCCTGGCCGGGCCGTCTCGTGCCCGCACGTTCCGGGGTCGTGCCTCAGCCGGGCGCAGTCGTGGCGGTTACGGTCGAGCGACGGGCGGTCACGCCACGTTCGTGTGCCCGAAGCTCCTGATCCACGCGGTCGCGGCACACACGAACGGGACCAGCCCGACTGATCGCCCGCTCCGGGGAGATCGGCACGGGCGGCGTCCGTGTGCGCCCAGCACACGATTGGGTGGCAGCCGAGCCTGACTCAGCCGGTGCTCATGTCCACGAAGCGCGAGTAGTGCAGCTGGCTCGCGACGGTGACCGTCGAGGTCGGCCCGTTGCGGTGCTTGGCGACGATGAGGTCAGCCTCACCAGCCCGCGGGCTCTCCTTCTCGAACGCGTCCTCGCGGTAGAGGAGGATGACGATGTCGGCGTCCTGCTCGATGGAGTTGTGTGCGACGACGCCGTCCGCGATGAAGTTGTGCGTCCCCTTGACCGTGGCGTCGAAGACCGGTTGCGCTCCGAGCGGCTCGACGGCCACGACGCGGTCCCAGAGCACGTCGTCCGTGGCCCGCGCGCGCAGGGGCTCCGAGTCGAGCGCGTCGGCGATGCGCAGCAGCCGGTCGCGGGGGACACCCGCCTCGTACAGGGCGGAGCCGCAGTACTCGGTCTCGATCGCCGCCTGGAACTCACGTCCCGTGAGCCCGGCGCGCAGGCGTTCGGTCCTGACGAGTGAACAGACGTGAGAGGGCAGGGTGTCCACGTCGGTGTTGGAGGGTCGCCCTTCGAGCGCGACCGCCAGCCGTCGGGCCGTCGCACCTCGTGCGCCGTGGACCCCGACTCGCCGGCAGAACGTGCGCAGGCTGCGGCTGTCCGCGACCACCACGTGGAAGCCGTCGCGGTAGCCCGCCTTGCCCGCCACCTCGATGCGGGCCGATATCCCGAGGCGGGACAGCAGGAGCAGCACGTCGTCGGCCAGCCGTCGGCTGGTGCTGGCGTAGTACGCCTTGTCCGCAGTGACGGTCGCCTGTTCGCGTGCGACGGTGACGTTGCCGTCGGTCGCCCAGAGGTGGCGCAGGAAGACCCCCACCTCCTCGTCCGACCCGCTGAACAGCGCCTCCGGAACGCGCTTCTCGTGGCTGCGCAGGTCGGCGATGCCCAGCTCCCGGAACCACGCCGCGACCGGGTTGCGTCGCCCGTGCGTGAGGCGGTGCGGGCTCGGCAGGTACACGTGCCACCAGGCGCTCTGCGCGACCCGTCGGGGCGCGATGCCGAACTCCGTCCGGGCCGCGTGCTCCACGAAGGCGAGGTTGGCCTCGTCGTTGGACGTGTAGTGCACGGGCTGCCGCGCCAGGACGCAGCCGTCGCCGATGAGATGAGCGAGCAGGCCGAGCCGCTCCTCCGACCAGCCCAGCCCAGCAGCGACCGGTGCCGGCGTGCGGCGCGGGACGGCGACCCGGTCGCCGGGCGCGAGGTCGTCGAGCGCGCGCCACCCCGCCCCGGTCAGGAAGCGGTGGTTGCCGGAGGCCTTGACCTCGCGGCCGCTCGCCAGCCGCAGCCGGTACACCTCCTTGACGCCCGACGCGAAGACGTTGGTGACGGGCGCCGCCACCAGACGGTTGTCCTCGTCGAGCGACCACACCAGCACGCCCTCGTGGCCGCCGCGCACGAGTTCCGCGAACGACACCGGAGCGCCGGTGTCGGCGCGCAGGAGTGTCGTGTCGGCGGTCAGGCACCCCGACTCACGGAGGTCCGACAGCTGCGGCTTCTTGTCGGTGCGCTGCTCCGGACCGCGGTTGAGCTGGCTCATCGCGATGACCGGGACGTCGAGCTCCTTGGCGAGCAGCTTCAGGTTGCGGGAGAGCTCGCTGACCTCCTGCTGGCGGCTCTCGGCCTTCTTGTTGCCGCTCATGAGCTGCAGGTAGTCGATGACGACCAGCCGCAGGTCGTGGCGCTGCTTGAGGCGCCGCGCCTTGGCCCGGATCTCCATCATGCTGAGGTTCGGTGAGTCGTCGATGAACAGCGGCGCGTCGGCCACCTCGCCCATGCGCCGCGCCAGCCGAGCCCAGTCGTCGTCGCTCATCGTGCCGGTGCGCATGTGGTGCAGCCCGATGCGCGCCTCCGCCGACAGCAGGCGCATGGTGATCTCGGTCTTGCTCATCTCCAGGCTGAAGATCGCGCTGGTCATCCGGTGCTTCACCGAGCAGCTGCGGGCGAGGTCGAGGCCGAGGGTCGACTTGCCGAGCCCCGGGCGGCCGGCGATGACGACGAGCTGGCCGGGGTGCAGGCCGTTCGTGAGGGTGTCGAGGTCGGTGAAGCCGGTGGGAACGCCGGTCATCGTGCCGGCGCGGCTGCTGATGGCCTCCATCTCGTCCATCGCCGGCTGCATCACGTCGGCGAGGACGACGTAGTCCTCGCTCGTGCGCCGCTCGGTGACGTCGTAGATGGCCTGCTGCGCCCGGTCGACGAGCTCGTCGACCTCGCCGCCGTCGACGGCGTAGCCGAGCTGGACGATGCGGGTGCCGGCCTCGACGAGGCGGCGGAGCACCGCCCGCTCCGCGACGATGCGCGCGTAGTAGCCCGCGTTGGCGGCGGTCGGCACGCTGGACAGCAGCGTGTGCAGGTACGGCGCCCCCCCGATCCGGGCGAGCTCCCCGGTGCGGGTCAGCTCCGCGGACACCGTCACCGCGTCGGCGGGCTCGCCGCGGCCGTACAGGTCGAGGACGACGTCGTAGATCGTCTGGTGCGCGGGCCGGTAGAAGTCGCCGGCCCGGAGCACCTCGACGACGTCGGCGATGGCGTCCTTGCTCAGCAGCATGCCGCCGAGCACGGACTGCTCGGCCGCCACGTCCTGAGGAGGCGTGCGCTCGAACTCCGCCGACGGCGACTGCCGCGGCAGCTCCACGACCCGCTCGCTCACAGACCCCCCTTCCCGTCGCGCTGCCCGGCCGGTCCGGGTCCCCCGGGGACTGTGTAGCGGCGCGGTCCGACGGTTCTCGACGTGTCGCGGGGGCGACGTCCCCCTCCCTGTGGACCTCCGTGTGGGTCGGGTGGGGACGGAGGGGCCTGTCGCTGTGGACGCGCGGCGGCGGCCGTGGGGACGGCGGGCCCACCGGCGACGGCGGCGCTGGTGGGACTACCCACAGGGTTGTGCACCGCTGTGGACAGAAAAAGCTCGCCCCGGGCGGCACCCCGGCCCGCTGTTCGAGGACGCCCCACGGGCGTGCACCGGCACCGGACACGCGTCGGCCCGGCCCCCCTGAGCGAGGGACCGGGCCGAGGTGCGCTGTGGACTAGGCGGGGACGACCTGGACGGTCAGGTCCGCGCTGACCTCCGGGTGGACCTTGACGACGACCTTGTGGCTGCCGACGGCCTTGATGGGGGCCGGCACCTGCACCAGGCGCTTGTCGAGCTGCGGCCCGCCGGCGGCGGCGACCGCCCGGACGATGTCGCCGGTCGTCACCGAGCCGAACAGCCGACCGCCCTCGCCTGCACGGGCCGGCAGGCGGACGTGCAGGCCGGCGAGCTGCGAGCGGATCTCGTCGGCGTGCCCGCGGTCGCGGACCTCCCGGACCTCACGGGCCCGGCGGATCGTCGCGACCTGCTTGTCCGCGCCCCGCGTCCAGAGCTGGGCGTAGCCCCGCGGGACCAGGTAGTTACGGCCGTAGCCGTCCTTGACCTCGACGACGTCACCGGGCGCGCCGAGCCCCGGCACGTCCTGGTTGAGGATGAGCTTCACGCCACTACCTCGCCGTCGACGTGTACGGCAGCAGCGCCATCTCGCGGCTGTTCTTCACCGCCACGGCGACATCGCGCTGGTGCTGGCTGCAGTTGCCGCTGACGCGGCGAGCGCGGATCTTGCCGCGGTCGGAGATGTACTTGCGCAGCAGACCGGTGTCCTTGTAGTCGATGTAGGTCACCTTGTCCTTGCAGAACTGGCAGACCTTCTTCTTGAGCTTGCGGGGCGGTGGCTTGGCCACGGGTTCTCCTGGGGGACGTGTCTTAGAAGGGGGGCTCGTCGGACCAGCCGCCGCCGCCGCCCGCGGGCGCCGTCGCCCACGGGTCGTCGTTGGCGCTCGAGGAGCCGCCGCCGGAGCGCGCGGCCTGACCGCCACCGCCGAAGCCGCCGAAGTCACCACCGCCGCGCGAAGCCTTGGTGACCTTGGCGGTGGCGTACTTCAACGACGGGCCGACCTCGTCGACGTCGAGCTCGACCACCGTGCGCTTCTCGCCCTCCTTCGTCTCGAAGGAGCGCTGCTTGAGCCGGCCCTGGACGATGACGCGGCTGCCGCGCTGCAGCGACTCGGCGACGTTCTCCGCCGCCTGGCGCCAGATGCTGCAGCGCAGGAACAGGGCGTCGCCGTCCTTCCACTCGTTGGTCTGCTTGTCCAGCGTCCGTGGAGTGGAGGCCACGGTGAAGCTCGCGACGGCTGCACCGCTCGGGGTGAAGCGCAGCTCGGGGTCGTTGGTCAGGTTGCCCACGACGGTGATGACGGTCTCGCCTGCCACGGCGGTTCTCCTCAGGTCCTTCCCGCGCTCGGCGGGTGCAGCGGTTGCGGTGTGCGGGCGTGCCGGCCGGAGTGCCGACCGGGCACCGTGCGGGGAAGGGGTGTGCCGGTCCTGCGGGACGTGCTTGCTGGACGGTCTGGTGCTAGCGGAGCTCGGGCCGCAGCACCTTGGTCCGCAGCACGGCCTCGTTGAGGTTGAGCTGACGGTCCAGCTCCTTCAGGACGGCGGGCTCGGCGTTGAGGTCGACGACCGCGTAGATGCCCTCGGTCTTCTTCTCGATCTCGTGCGCGAGCCGCCGCCGGCCCCACACGTCGACCTTCTCCACGTTGCCCCCGCCGTTGCGGACGACGTTGAGGAACGTGTCGAGCGAGGGAGCGATGGTCCGCTCCTCGAGGTCCGGGTCGAGGATGACCATGAGCTCGTAGTGACGCAAGTGACCCACCTCCTCCTGTGGACTGGCGGCCACGGACGATCCGCGGCAGGAGGGTGTTCGCGTCGGCAAACGCCTCGACGCTACCAGCGGCGCCGTGCCCTCCCCCGCCGCGGACCGTACGGGCGGCCGCCGACAGGACGCCTCCGCGGCCGCTCGGGGCCGTGAGCCGGCCGTACGGTGGCGGCGTGCTGCGGATCGGCGCCCACGTGCGCGAGAGCGACCTGGACGGCGAGGCCGCGGCCCGCGGCGCGGACCTCGTGCAGACGTTCTTCGGCGACCCGCAGGGCTGGAAGGCGCCGGTCGTCCCCGAGAGCGTGGTCGCGCTGGCGGCCGCGGGCGTCGACCTCTACGTGCACGCGCCCTACATCGTCAACGTCGCGTCGCCGAACAACCGGATCCGCGTGCCGTCCCGCAAGATCCTCGCTCAGCACGTCGCCGCGGCCGCCGCCGCCGGCGCCGCCGGCATCGTGGTCCACGGCGGGCACGTGCCGAAGGGCGAGGACCCCGCGGTCGGGGTGGCGAACTGGGAGAAGACGTTCGAGCGCATGGAGTGCCCGCTGCCGGTGCTCATCGAGAACACCGCCGGCGGCGACGGCGCGATGGCCCGCCGCTTCGACGCGCTCGCCCGCCTCTGGGACGCCGTCGGGGGCTTCGACGGCGTCGGCTTCTGCCTCGACACCTGCCACGCGCACGCGGGCGGCGAGCAGCTGCTCGACGTCGTCGAGCGGGCCGGGGCGATCACCGGACGGATCGACCTCGTCCACTGCAACGACTCCCGCGACGCGTTCGGATCGGGCGCCGACCGGCACGCCAACCTCGGGGACGGCCAGATCGAGCCCGACCTGCTGCTGGCGGTCGTGCAGGCGGCGGGCGCCCCGGTGGTGGTGGAGACCCCGGGCGGCGCCGACGGTCAGCGCGCCGACATCGCCTGGCTGCGCGCCTCCCTGCCCGCCTGACGGGCGGGCGCCGCTCCTGGAGCGCTCAGCCCACCCAGCGCCCGGACGTGAAGGCCAGCACCCCGGTGGCCATGAGCGGCGCCGCGATCAGGACGTACGCCGTGTGCAGCCGGGGTCGCCGTTGCGCCGCCTCGGCGAGCAGCAGCCACAGCGGGAACCACAGCAGCGTGGCGCGCCCGACCGACAGGTAGTACGAGCTCGTGGCGAACGCGGCGACCTGCAGCCCGACGTAGACCGCCTCGCCCCACCGCGCCCGGCGCAGCAGCACGACGGTGAGCAGCACCCCCACGACGACGGCGGCGACCTCGCCGCGGAAGGCCCAGGCGTACTCCGCGCCCTGCGGCGACGACAGCGCCGCGTCCCAGGTCCGGGTCAGCGCGGTCCAAGGGTCGGTCGTACGCCGGCCCCAGCCCTCCTCCTGCGCGTGCACCCAGCGCAGCCAGTCGCCGGTGAGCGCGCGCAGGTAGGCCGAGTACGCCAGCAGCACCGCGAACGGCGCGAGCAGGTACGCCGCGTCCCGGCGCACCCGGCGGACCGTCACCGCGTAGTGCACGACGAGCCCGACCGCGAGGAACAGCCCGGTGACCCGGACGGCGCACGCGCCGGCGACGAGCAGCGCGGCCGCGCGCCAGCACCCGGTGCGGGCACACCACCAGGCGGGGACGGCGAGGCACAGGAAGAGCGCCTCGCTGTACCCCGCGGCCAGGAACACCGCGTACGGCGAGAGGACGAGGTAGAGCACCGGGCGGTCGGGGGGCAGCCCGTCGAGCGCCGCGAGCCGGGCGAGCCAGCCGGCCGCGACGGCCCCCGCGACGAGCGAGACGAGGAGCGCGGCGGCGGTCCAGTCGGGCACGACCCGGTGCACGAGGGCCAGCACGAGCGGGAAGCCCGGGAAGAACGCCTCGATGCCGCGGTCGGCGTAGTGCTCCGGCCGGCCCGCGTAGCCGAACTCCGCGACCTTGCGGAGCAGGCCCGCGTCCCAGTGCTCCCAGCGGTACAGGAAGCCCGGCACCGCGGCTGTCCGTGCGCCCGACAGCTGCCAGGAGCCGGCTCCCACGAGCACTGCGACCGCGACCCGGGAGGCCAGCCAGACCGCCAGTCCCGCCCGGGCGGGCGAAGCGGTCACGCC
>JALYNK010000016.1 GCA_030773235.1 Actinomycetota bacterium
GGTCCCGGCTGCCCAGGCCCCCGCCGAGCAGGCCCCGGCTCAGCCGGCGCCGGCTCAGCAGGCCTAGCACCGCACTCCGCGACGGCGCCGCGGCTCCCTGCCGCGGCGCCGCGCGCTGCCCCCTCCCGACCGCACGAGCGAGACGAGATCTCCATGGCAACCGTGTCCGCTGCGGACATCAAGAAGCTGCGCGAGGCCACCGGCGCCGGCATGACCGACTGCAAGAACGCGCTGGTCGAGGCCGACGGCGACTTCGACAAGGCCGTCGAGCAGCTGCGCATCAAGGGCCTCAAGGGCGTCGCCAAGCGCGAGGGCCGAGCGGCGAGCAACGGCCTCGTGGCTGCCGTCCTGGACGGCGCGACGCGCGGCACGATGATCGAGCTCAACTGCGAGACCGACTTCGTCGCCAAGGGCGAGCGCTTCCAGACGCTGGCGGGCCGCGTCGTACAGGCCGCGCAGGGCAGCAACGACGTCGGCGCGGTCACGGTCGACGGCAAGCCGCTGCGCGAGGTGCTCGACGAGGCCGGCGCGACGCTCGGCGAGAAGATCGAGCTGCGCCGGGTGGTGAGCCTCGAGGGCCACCACGTCGCGTCGTACCTGCACCGGACCAACCCCGACCTCCCGCCGCAGCTCGGCGTGCTCGTCGAGCTCACCGGGGGCGACGCCGCCGCGCTCGGCGTCGTGGCCCGCGACGTGGCGCAGCACATCGCCGCCTTCTCCCCGTCGTACGTCTCGCGCGAGGAGGTGCCGGAGGAGGTCGTGGCCAAGGAGCGGTCGATCGCCGAGGCCACCGCGCGCGAGGAGGGCAAGCCGGAGGCCGCTCTGTCGCGCATCGTCGAGGGCCGGGTCAACGGCTTCTACAAGGAGGCCGTGCTCGTGGAGCAGGCCTTCGCCAAGGACCCGAAGAAGACTGTCGGCAAGGTCCTGCAGGAGGCCGGCGCCGAGGTGAAGGGCTTCGCCCGCTTCCGCGTGGGCCAGGCCTAGGCTCCCCCCGACCCGTCCGAGCGACTGCAGGGAGCCCCGACCGTGACAGACCAGGCCGGCGGTGGAGCGGCCGACGGGTCTGCGCAGCAGCGGGGGACCCCCGGCTTCTCCCGGGTCCTGCTCAAGCTGTCCGGTGAGGTGTTCGGCGGCGGCGAGGTCGGTCTCGACCTCGCCGTCGTCACCGGCATCGCGCGGCAGATCGCGGCGGTGGTCCGCGGCGGCGTGCAGATCGGGGTCGTCGTCGGCGGGGGCAACTACTTCCGCGGCGCCGAGATGGCCGAGGCGGGCATGGACCGCGCCCGCGCCGACTACATGGGCATGCTCGCCACCGTCATGAATTGCCTGGCGCTGCAGGACCTGCTCGAGCAGCAGGGCGTCGACACGCGGGTCCAGACCGCCATCTCGATGGGCCAGGTCGCGGAGCCGTACATCCCGCGGCGGGCCATGCGCCACCTCGACAAGGGGCGGGTGGTCATCTTCGGCGCGGGTGCCGGGATGCCGTTCTTCTCCACCGACACCGTGGCCGCGCAGCGGGCCCTGGAGATCCGCTGCCAGGCCCTGCTCATGGCCAAGACGGTCGACGGCGTGTACGACGACGACCCCCGCGCGAACCCCGACGCGGTGCGCTTCGACACCGTCTCGTACTCCGAGGTGCTGAGCCGCAACCTGAAGGTGGCCGACGCCGCGGCGTTCTCGCTGTGCATGGAGAACGGCCTGCCGATCGTCGTGTTCAGCCTGCAGGAGGACGGCAACATCGGCCGCGCGGTCCGCGGCGAGAAGATCGGGACCCTGGTGAGCGGAGAGCAGCAGTGATCGACGAGACCCTCCTCGACGCGGAGGAGCGCATGGAGAAGGCCGTCACCGTCGCCAAGGACGACTTCGCCGGCATCCGCACCGGCCGCGCCACGCCCGCGATGTTCAACAAGATCCTCGTCGACTACTACGGGGCGCCCACGCCGGTCATCCAGCTGGCGTCCTTCGGCGTCCCCGAGCCGCGGATGGCGCTCGTCACGCCGTACGACAAGAGCTCGCTCGGTGCGATCGAGCGGGCGATCCGAGACTCCGACCTCGGCGTCAACCCCACCAACGACGGCAGCGTCATCCGCATCGTCTTCCCGCAGCTCACCGAGGAGCGGCGCCGGGAGTTCATCAAGGTCGCGCGGGGCAAGGCCGAGGACGCGAAGATCTCGATCCGCAACATCCGCCGCAAGGCGAAGGACGAGCTCGACCGGCTCGTGAAGAACGGCGAGACCGGCGAGGACGAGGTGGTCCGCGCCGAGAAGGAGCTCGACAAGACGACCGGCCAGTACGTCGCCAACGTCGACGAACTGCTCAAGCACAAGGAAGCCGAGCTGCTCGCGGTCTGACAGCGGCGGACGGGCAGGGCCAGCGGGGCGAGGAGGCGGAGTCGGGTGTCAGCCCTCGAGACCGCACCGTCCGTCGAGGGCGCCCCGGGCAAGCGGACGCCCGGCCGGGCAGGCCGCGACCTCCCGGCCGCGATCGCCGTGGGCGTGGGCCTCGCCCTGCTCGTCGTCGTGCCGCTGTACTCGCCCTACCGCTGGCTGTTCGTCGGCGTGATCGTGGCCGCGGTCGCCGTCGGCACGTACGAGGTCCTGCAGGCGCTGTGCGCCCTGGGCGCCCGCCCTCCCGCACTGCCGCTGACGGTGGGCGGTGCCGCCAGCGTCGTCGTCGCCTACCGCGCCGGTCCTGAGGCGCTGCTGCTGGGCCTGCTGCTCACCGTGCTCGCCTGCCTGCTGTGGCGGCTCGCCCGGCCGGCGCGGGGCTACCTGCGCGACGTCGCGTGCGCCGCCTTCACCGCGACCTACGTGCCGTTCCTCGCCGGGTTCGCGGCCCTGCTCGCCGAACCCGCGGACGGCCCGCGCCGGGTCACCGCCTTCATCGCCGTGGTCGTATGCAGCGACGTCGGCGGCTACGCCGCGGGCGTGCTGCTCGGCCGGCACCCGATGGCGCCGAGCGTCTCGCCCAAGAAGTCCTGGGAGGGGTTCGGCGGGTCCCTGCTCGCCGGCGCTGTCGGCGGAGCGCTGCTCCTGCTCACCCTGTTCGACGCGTCCCCGCTCGGGGGCGCGCTGTACGGCGCCGCCATCGCCGCCACCGCCACTCTCGGCGACCTCGGCGAGTCGATGGTCAAGCGGGACATCGGGATCAAGGACATGGGCGACCTGCTGCCCGGCCACGGCGGGCTCATGGACCGGCTCGACTCCCTGCTGCCCAGCGCGCCCGTCGCCTGGCTCCTGCTGCTGGCGCTCGCGCCGCCGGGGTGAGGCGCGCGGGAAGAGCGGGCCCCCCGCGGGTGCTGCACCTGCCGTGACCGCGCCGACCGCCCGGCCGCTGCCGCTCGTCTTCGACGCGCCCCGGCGCGGCCTCCCGCCCCGGCACCTCGCCGACCTCGACCCCGCCGCGCGCCGCGCCGCGGTCGCCGAGCTCGGCGACAAGCCGTTCCGCGCAGAGCAGCTGTCCCGCGCCTGGTTCGCCGGGCGCCGGCTCGACGAGGTGACCGAGCTCAGCGCCGCCAGCCGTGAGCGTCTCGCTCCGCTGCTGCCCGAGCTGCTCACGCCGGTCCGCACCGTCGGCACCGACCGCGGCGCGACCCGCAAGACGCTCTGGCGCGGGCACGACGGCACGCTCGTGGAGTCGGTCCTCATGCGCTACGCCGACCGCACCACGCTCTGCGTGAGCAGCCAGGCCGGCTGCGGCATGGCCTGCCCGTTCTGCGCCACCGGCCAGGCGGGGCTCACCCGCAACCTGTCCACCGCCGAGATCGTCGGCCAGGTGGTCGGCGCGGGGGAGCGGGTCACCAACGTCGTCTTCATGGGCATGGGCGAGCCGCTCGCCAACTACGCGCGCGTCGTGGCCGCGGTGCGCCGGCTCACCGACCCCGCGCCGCACGGGTACGGGCTGTCCCAGCGCAGCGTCGTCGTGAGCACCGTCGGCCTCGTGCCGGCCATCGAGCGGCTCACCCGTGAGGGCCTGCAGGTCACGCTGGCCCTCTCGCTGCACGCACCCGACGACGAGCTGCGCGACACCCTCGTGCCGGTCAACACCCGCTGGCCCGTCCGCGAGGTGCTCGACGCCGCCCTCGGCTACACGCGGACGACGGGCCGCCGCCTGTCGATCGAGTACGCGCTCATCCGCGACGTCAACGACCAGCCGGAGCGGGCCGACCTGCTCGGCCGGCTCCTGCGCGACGAGCTGGTGCACGTCAACCTCATCCCGCTCAACCCGACGCCCGGGTCGGAGTGGGACGCGTCCCCGAAGCCGGTCGAGCGCGAGTTCGTCCGTCGGCTGCGTGCGGCCGGGGTGACGACGACCGTCCGCGACACCCGGGGGCGCGAGATCGCCGGCGCCTGCGGCCAGCTCGCCGCCGTCGAGGTCTGACCGGCCGCGTTACCGTCCGTTCGTGAGCCGCGGACGCCCGATCGTCGTCGTCGGCTGCCCCCGGTCCGGAACGACGATGCTGCAGGTCGCGCTGCACGCCCACCCGCGCATCGCGGTTCCGCCCGAGACGTGGCTGCTCGTCGACGCGTACCGCGCCCGGGGGGCGTTCGGCGACCTGCGCGAGCCGGCCGGTCGGGAGCGGCTCGCCGACTGGGTGCTCGCCCGGCGCAAGGTCCGCGACCTCGGCGTACCGGGGGAGGAGGTGCGCGAACGGCTGCTGTCTGCGCCGCCCACGCTCGGCTCCGCCTTGCGCGCCGTGCTGCAGGCGTACGCCGACCGGTACGGCAAGCCGCGCTGGGGGGACAAGCGGCCCGGCTACTACCGCGACGTGCAGGTCGTACGGCGGCTGTTCCCCGACGTGCAGCTCGTCCACCTCGTCCGCGACGCGCGCGCCTGCGTCGCGTCGCTGCAGCGGATGCCGTGGTGGGACCAGGGGCCCGTCGTGGCGCTGGCCACCTGGATGGAGGCCCAGGAGTACGGCGAGCGCTGGGCGCGGCGGCTGGGTCCGGGCAGCTGGCTGGACCTGTCCTACGAGCAGCTCGTCCGCGACCCGGAGGGGCAGCTGCGCCGGCTGACCGCCTACCTCGGCGAGCCGTACGACCCGGCGATGACCGAGCCCGGCGAGACCGCGCGCGTCGCGGTGCCGCAGCGCAAGACCTGGCACGTCCGCACGGTCGAGCGCATGGACGACCGCCGGGTGGCCACGTACCGCGACGTGCTGTCCGCCGACGAGCTGGCCCTCGTCGAGCGCGTAGCAGGCCGCCGACTGCGGGCGCTCGGGCACGACGTCGACCCGGTCCGGCGCGTGCCGCCCCGGCTGCTCGCCGAGTACGCGCGCGTCATCGCCCACCGGCGGCTCGCGCACGGCCGCCGTCTCGTCCGCGACGCGCTTCAGGACCGCCGGCTGCGGCAGCCGGTCGCTGCCGTTCCCGAGCCGGCCGGACCCTGAGCCGACCGGAGCGGACCCGGCCCAGCTGGAGCGTGCCTGGATCAGCCCCGTGCGCGGGGGTCCGTGCCGGTCCCCGTCACCTGCAGCGTGACCGGCGGGGTGAGCCGCAGCGTCGACCGCAGCAGGCCGAACGGGCCGTACGTGACCCGCATCTCGACCGGACCCGCCCGGCGCTCGCCGGTCCCGGACGCCGTGACGAGGACGCGGAAGCAGCGCTCCTCGCCGGCGGCGACCCGGACGCCGGCGAGAGGGTCGCCCGCGTCGGGCGGCGCCGGGTAGGCCACGGTGACGGGCGCGGCCGGCGGTCGCACCGCGGCCCGCGTGCGCACGCCCTGCAGCTCGCTGTCCGACGCGCTCGTGACCGTGACCGGCACGCTCTTCGCCGCCAGGCAGGCCATCCCGTCGAAGGCGTACGTCGTCCCGGCGAAGGCCTCGGGCACGGTCACCGCAGCGGTGGTCGTGGCCTGCGGTCGCAGCGAGCCGCGGGCGATGACCAGCGCGCCGACCACGCCGATGAGCAGCATCACGACGAGGACCGGCTTGCGCCGGAGGCGGAGGGCAGGCACCGCTCCACCCTGCCCGCGCGCCCGTCGAGCCGCACGTCCGGCGCCGGACTGGGAGACTGGCCACGTGCCAGGTCCGGTCCGCGACGTCGTGCTGCTGGGGTCCACGGGCTCCATCGGCACTCAGGCCGTCGACGTCGTCCGCCGCGCGCCGGACCGGCTGCGCGTCGTGGGGCTCGCCGCCGGCGGCGGCCGGGTCGACCTGCTCGCCCGCCAGGCGCTCGAGCTCGAGGTCGAGGTCGTGGCGGTCACCCGCGCGACCGCCGTGCAGGACCTGCAGCTGGCCTTCTACGCCGCCGCGCAGGCCCGCGGGTACGCCCGCGGCGAGCACCGCCTGCCCAAGATCCTGGCGGGACCCGACGCCGCGGCCGAGGTGGCCGCCTGGCCGTGCGACGTGGTGCTCAACGGCATGACGGGCTCGGTCGGGCTCGCGCCCACGCTCGCCGCGCTGGAGGCCGGCCGCACGCTCGCGCTCGCCAACAAGGAGAGCCTCGTCGCAGGCGGCCCGCTCGTCACGCCGTACCGCGACCGCATCGTGCCGGTCGACAGCGAGCACAGCGCGCTCGCTCAGTGCCTGCGCGGGGGCCGCCGCGACGAGGTGTCCCGGCTCGTGCTGACCGCGAGCGGCGGCCCGTTCCGCGGCCGCCGCGCCGAGGACCTCACCGACGTCACCCCCGAGCAGGCGCTCGCCCATCCCACCTGGGACATGGGGCCGGTCGTGACGGTCAACTCCGCCACCGTCGTCAACAAGGGGCTCGAGCTCATCGAGGCGCACCTGCTCTTCGACGTCCCGTACGACCGCATCGACGTGGTCGTCCACCCGCAGTCGGTCGTGCATTCGATGGTCGAGTTCACCGACGGCTCCACCCTCGCGCAGGCCAGCCCGCCCGACATGCGGCTGCCCATCGCGCTCGGCCTGCTGTGGCCGGACCGGCTGCCGGGCACGTCGCCCGCCGTCGACTGGACGCAGGCGCACACCTGGGAGTTCGCGCCCCTCGACGACCGGGCCTTTCCCGCGGTCCAGCTGGCCCGCGAGGCCGGCCGCCGGGGCGGGACCGCGCCCGCCGTCCTCAACGCCGCGAACGAGGAGTGCGTGGCGGCCTTCCTCGCCGGCGCGCTGCCGTTCCCCGGGATCGTCGACACGGTCGCCCGTGTCCTCGCCGAGGCCGAGGTCGGGGAACGCCCGGACCTCGCCGAGGTGTTGCACGCAGAGGAGCGGGCGCGCGTCCGCGCCCGCGAGCTGGTCGGGAGGCCGAAGCAGTGATCTACGCAGCGGGAGCGCTGGCGTTCCTCGTCGCGCTGCTCGTGTCCGTCGCGCTGCACGAGGCGGGCCACTTCGCGGTCGCCCGCCGCTACGGCATGAAGGCCACGCAGTTCTTCGTCGGGTTCGGCCCGACGCTCTTCTCCCGCCGGCGCGGTGAGACCGAGTACGGCGTCAAGGCGATCCCCGCCGGCGGCTACGTCCGGATCGTCGGCATGACGCCGCTGGAGAGGATCGACCCCGCCGACGAGCCCCGCGCGATGTACCGCCAGCCGGTGCGTCAGCGCGTCGCCGTGCTGTTCGCCGGGCCGGCCATGAACTTCCTGTTCGCCGTCGTCCTCGTCGTCGGCGGCACGTTCCTCATCGGCGTGCAGGCCCTCGGCGCGCCCGGGATCGCGCGTGCGCTGCCGTGCGTGACGAACGGCGCCGCCCAGGAGTGCGCTCCGGGCGACCCCGCCTCGCCCGCGACCGCCGCCGGGATCACCGACGGCGACCGTGTGGTGGCAGTCGCCGGGACGCCCGTGACCGGGGTGCGCCCGCTGGTCGAGCAGGTGCGCGCCTCCGCCGGCCGGCCGCTGCCGCTCACCGTCGAGCGCGACGGCGTCCGCCGCGAAGTCACCGTCACCCCTGTGCCGGTCGAGCGGCCCTCGCTCACGCAGGAGGGCGTGACCGAGCGGGTCGGCGCCATCGGCGTGCAGATGCGCCAGCACGTCATCACCGAGCGGGTCGGGTTCACCGAGAGCATGCGGGCCAGCGCCGACATCGGGGCGGCGTTCGCCGCCGGCATCGAGCGCACGTTCACCGAGAAGCTCGGCACGATCACCACGCTCTACAGCGCCGAGCGCGACCCCGAGGGCTTCATCGGGGTGGTCGGCGTCGGGCGGATCAGCGGCGAGGTGCTGGCGAGCGAGGAGACTGCGGGCGTCAAGGCGCTGCAGTTCGTGATGATGATCGCGAGCCTCAACCTGTTCGTCGGGCTGTTCAACCTGCTGCCGCTGCTGCCGCTGGACGGCGGGCACATCGCGGTGGCCGTCTACGAGGGCGCCCGCGACAAGACGCGTCGTCTGCGCGGTTACCGGGGCCCGACCATCAGAGTGGATTACAACAAGCTCATGCCGGTGACGTACGGCGTCGCGGCGAGCCTCCTGCTGCTCAGCCTGTTCATCATGGGCGCCGACATCGTCAATCCGGTTCGGCTCTCGTGAGCGTCCCCGTCGCCCTCGGCATGCCGGCCCTGCCGTCGGCCGCGCCGGCGTTCGAGCCGCTCGCGCCGCGCCGGCCCACCCGGCGCCTGGACGTCGGCGGCGTGCCCGTCGGCGGCGGGGCGCCGGTCAGCGTGCAGTCGATGACCACGACCGTCACGGCCGACGTCAACGCCACGCTGCAGCAGATCGCGGAGCTGACCGCCACCGGCTGCCAGATCGTCCGGGTCGCGGTGCCCGACCCGGTGGACGCCGACGCGCTGCCGACGATCGTGCGCAAGTCGCCGCTGCCGGTGATCGCCGACATCCACTTCCAGAGCCGCTACATCTTTCAGGCGCTCGACGCCGGGTGCGCCGCGGTGCGGGTCAACCCGGGCAACATCCGTCAGTTCGACGGCAAGGTGGGCGACGTCGCCCGGGCCGCGCAGGCGGCGGGCCGACCGATCCGCATCGGCGTCAACGCCGGCAGCCTCGACCGGCGGCTGCTCGCCAAGCACGGCGGACCGACGCCCGAGGCGCTCGTCGAGTCGGCGCTGTGGGAGTGCTCGCTGTTCGAGGAGCACGGCTTCCAGGACCTCAAGATCTCGGTCAAGCACAACGACCCCGTCGTCATGGTCAAGGCGTACCGGCTGCTGAGCGAGCGCTGCGACTACCCGCTGCACCTCGGCGTGACCGAGGCGGGCCCGGCGTTCCAGGGCACGATCAAGAGCGCGGTCGCGTTCGGCGCCCTGCTCGCGGAGGGGATCGGCGACACGATCCGGGTGTCGCTGTCCGCGCCGCCGGTCGAGGAGGTCAAGGTCGGCCTCGCCATCCTCGAGTCCCTCGGCCTGCGCGAGCGCGGCCTGGAGATCGTGTCGTGCCCGTCGTGCGGGCGGGCGCAGGTCGACGTCTACACGCTCGCCGAGCAGGTGCAGGCCGGTCTCGAGGGCCTCACCATGCCGCTGCGCGTCGCCGTGATGGGCTGCGTCGTCAACGGTCCGGGGGAGGCCCGGGAGGCCGACCTCGGCGTCGCATCCGGCAACGGCAAGGGCCAGATCTTCGTCAAGGGCGAGGTCATCAAGACGGTGCCCGAGTCGCAGATCGTCGAGACGCTCGTCGAGGAGGCGCTGCGCCTCGCCGAGGCCTACGACGGACCGGCCGGCGCACCGGTCGTCGCCTGAGGCCGAGCGGTCCGGGTCAGCGCGGACCCCGGACCGCTCCCGCCCGGCGCTCTACGCTCGGTCGGTGGCGGGAGCGCGGGCGGTCGGGCGGTGCTGAGGACCTCCGCCGTGCGCGTGCTCGACGACCGCGACCGCGACGACGTCCGCGCGCTCCTGCGGGTAGACCCGGTCGCCGACGTCTTCGTGGCGGCACGGGTGCAGGGTCGCCTGGACCCGTGGCGCCTCGGCGCGGAGCTGTGGGGCTACGGCGAGCGGGGCCGGCTCGAGAGCCTGTGCTGGTCCGGCGCGAACCTCATCCCCGTCCAGGCCGGTCCGCGTGCCGTGCGCGCCTTCGCCGACCGCGCCCGCCGCCAGGGCCGGCGCTGCTCGTCGCTCGTCGGGCCGCAGGAGCAGGTCGGACCGCTCTGGGAGCTGCTGGAGCCGGCCTGGGGCCCGGCGCGCGAGGTGCGCGCCGACCAGCCGCTCATGGTCGTCGACGGTCCGCCTGCGGTGCCGTCGGACCCGTACGTCCGGCCGGTGCGCATGGACGAGCTCGACACCCTGCTCCCGGCGTGCATCGCGATGTTCACCGAGGAGATCGGCGTCAGTCCGCTCGCCGGCGACGGCCAGGCCGCCTACCGCGCCCGGGTGCGCGAGCTCGTGTCGCAGGGGCGGGCCTTCGCCCGCCTGGACGGGGGCCGCGTGGTGTTCAAGGCCGAGGTCGGCGCGGTGGCCGGCGGCGTGTGCCAGGTGCAGGGCGTCTGGGTCGACCCGGCGCTGCGTGGCCGCGGGCTGTCCGAGGCCGGCATGGCCGCCGTCGTCGAGCTCTCCCGCGCGCGCGTCGCTCCGGTCGTCAGCCTGTACGTCAACGACTTCAACACCCCTGCGCGCCGGGCGTACGAGCGCGTCGGGTTTCGCCGGGTCGGGACGTTCACCAGCGTCCTGTTCTGACCCGGGTGCGTGCCCGGACGCGTGGCGGGCAGGCGTCCCGGTGCGCCGGGAGAGCCTCGGCGGGAGAGGAACCCATGAGCGAGCAGGACCTCGAGACCACCGGCACCGGCGACGCCGCGAAGCGGATCGGCCAGGCCCCCACGACCACCGACGTCACCGACCCCGATCGCTCCTCCCGCAACACCGCCGCCGGCAGCGGTTCGGAGCCGGGCGAGGGCCGCGTCCACCCCGACGCCGACCAGGGCGTCGACCCGTCGGCGAGCATCGAGCCGCACAACGAGGGCCAGGTCTGACCGCCGCCGGGCCGGTGGGTCCCGCTCCGCCGGCCCGGCCGTCCGCTACAGGGTGCTCTTGAACAGCAGTCGGTCGGGCGTGCCGCTCGGGTTGCTCCTGACGACCTTCGTCGTCGCTCCGCGGTTGATCCAGCCGGCGACGGTGCTGCTGGAGGCGTCGCCGTACGTCGCCTTGTAGAGCGCGGCGACGCCGGCCACGTGCGGGCTGGCCATCGACGTGCCGCTCATCGCTCTGGTCCCGCCGAGGTACCAGTCGCTGGTGATGCCCGCGCCCGGCGCGTACAGGTCGACGCAGGAGCCGGAGTTGGAGAACGACGCCCGGGTGTCGGTGCTGTCGCTCGCCGCGACGGTCAGCGCCGCCGCAGCGCTGGCCGGGGAGTAGTTGCAGGCGGAGGCGTTGTCGTTGCCCGCCGCGACGGCGACCAGAACGCCGCTGTCGGACAGCGTCGTGACCGCCGTGTTGAGCGCCCTGGAGTAGCCCGCGCCGAGGCTCAGGTTCGCCACCGCCGGACGCTGAGCGTTGGTGCGCAGCCAGTCCAGCGCCGCGAGAATCCGGAGACGCTGCCGCCGCCGTCGCACCCGAGCACCCGCACACCGCGCAGCTGGACGCCCTTCGCGACGCCGTGCGTCTCGCCTCCGAGCGTGCCGGCGACGTGCGTGCCGTGGCCGTGGCAGTCCTCCCCGTCGCCGCCGAACGCGTCGTAGACGTTGGTCGCCCGGCCGCCGAAGTCGGGGTGCGCCGTCGCGATCCCGGTGTCGACGACGTACGCGTGCACGCCGGTGCCGGTCGAGGCGTAGGAGTAGCCGCCCGACAGCGGCAGGGCGCGCTGGTCGGTCCGGTCGAGGCCGTACAGCCCGCTGGCCGGTGCGACGGTCTGGGTGG
>JALYNK010000017.1 GCA_030773235.1 Actinomycetota bacterium
CCTCCGCCTCCGGCACGCCGCGCAGGGCCGCGAGCTGGGCGTCGCTGCAGCCGGCGCCCTTCGCGCGACGGAGCAGGTCGGCCGCGAGCGGTCCGGGCGGGGCGCCGACGACCTCGGTGCGCAGCTCGACGAGCTGCAGCAGGGCGTCGAGGAACCACGGGTCGATGCCGGTGGCCTCGTGCACCTGCGCGACGGACGCGCCGAGGCGCAGCGCGTGCTCGACGTCGTGCAGCCGGCCGTCGTGCGGGGTGCGGGCCCGCTCCAGGGCGTCCCGCACGTCGCCGTCGGGGTCCGGCGCCGTCCAGAACGCGCCCGGCGTCGTCTCGAGCGACCGCATCGCCTTCTGCAGCGCCTCGACGAACGTCCGGCCCATCGCCATGGCCTCGCCGACGCTCTTCATCGTCGTCGTCAGCTGCGGGTCCGAGCCCGGGAACTTCTCGAAGGCGAACCGCGGGACCTTCACCACGACGTAGTCCAGCGACGGCTCGAAGCTCGCCGGGGTCTCGCGAGTGACGTCGTTCGGGATCTCGTCGAGCGTGTAGCCGACCGCGAGCTTCGTGGCGATCTTGGCGATGGGGAAGCCGGTCGCCTTGGACGCCAGCGCCGACGACCGCGACACGCGCGGGTTCATCTCGATGACGACGATGCGGCCCGTGCTCGGCTCGACGGCGAACTGGATGTTGCAGCCGCCGGTGTCGACCCCGACGGCGCGGATGACGTCGATCGCGATGTCGCGCATCCGCTGGTACTCGCGGTCGGTCAGCGTCATCGCGGGTGCGACCGTGATCGAGTCGCCGGTGTGCACGCCCATGGGGTCCAGGTTCTCGATCGAGCAGATGACGACCACGTTGTCGTTGCGGTCGCGCATGAGCTCGAGCTCGTACTCCTTCCAGCCGAGCACGGACTCCTCGAGCAGCACCTCGGTCGTGGGGCTGGCGAGCAGCCCGGCACCGGCGATGCGGTGCAGCTGCTGCTCGTCGTGCGCGACGCCCGAGCCGCTGCCGCCCATCGTGAAGCTCGGGCGGACGACGACGGGATAGCCGAGCTCGGCGACCGCCGCCAGGCACTCGGCCATCGTGCGGCACACCGCGCTGCGGGCGCTCTCCGCCCCGATGGACTCGACGACCGCCTTGAACTCCTGGCGGTCCTCGCCCCGGCGGATCGCGTCGACGTCGGCGCCGATGAGCTCGACGCCGTACCGCTCCAGCACGCCGGCCTCGGACAGCGCCATGGCCGCGTTGAGCGCGGTCTGGCCGCCGAGCGTGGCGAGCAGTGCGTCGGGCCGCTCGCGCTCGATGACGCGGGTGACGAACTCCGGGGTGATCGGCTCGACGTACGTGGCGTCGGCAAACTCCGGGTCCGTCATGATCGTCGCCGGGTTGGAGTTGATGAGCGTGACCCGCAGGCCCTCGCTGCGCAGCACCCGGCAGGCCTGCGTGCCCGAGTAGTCGAACTCCGCCGCCTGCCCGATGAGGATCGGTCCGGAGCCGATGACGAGGACGTGCTGCAGATCAGGACGCCGCGGCACGGGTGCCCTCCAGGAGGTCGGCGAACTGCGCGAACAGCCCGGTGGCGTCGTGCGGGCCCGGAGCGGCCTCCGGGTGGTACTGCACCGCGAACGCCCGCGCGTCCAGGCACCGCAGGCCCTCGACGACGTCGTCGTTGAGGCCCACGTGGCTCACCTGCACCCGGCCGTACGGCGTGTCGACGGGCGTGCCGTCGGTGGGCGCGTCGACCGCGAACCCGTGGTTGTGGCTGGTGACGTGCACCCGGCCGGTGGCGCGGTCCTGCACCGGCTGGTTCACCCCGCGGTGGCCGTAGCGCAGCTTGTACGTGCCGAGGCCGAGCGCGCGGCCGAGCACCTGGTTGCCGAAGCAGATCCCGAACAGCGGGACGTCGGCGGCGAGGACCTCCCGCACCGCGGCCACCGGCCCGTCGGTGGTCGCCGGGTCGCCGGGGCCGTTGCTCACGAACACGCCGTCGGGCTCGAGCGCCAGCACGTCCGCGCCGCTCGACGTGGCGGGCAGCACGTGCACCTCGCAGCCCTGCTGCGCGAGGTAGCGGGGTGTGGCCGCCTTGATGCCGAGGTCGAGCGCCGCGATGCGGAAGCGGGTGCCGCCGACCGCCGGCACGACGTACGGCTCGGGCGTGGTCACCTCGTGCGCGAGGTCGGCGCCGACCATGGGCGGGCTGTCGAGCACCCGCTGCACCAGCGTGTCGACGTCGGCGACCGTGTGGCCGGTGAACAGGCCGGCGCGCATCGCGCCGCGCTCGCGCAGGTGGCGGGTCAACGCGCGGGTGTCGACGTCGCGGACCGCGACGACCCCCTGCCGCGCGAGCTCGGCTCCGAGGTCACCGGTGGCCCGCCAGCTGCTGCGGACCCGGCTCGCGTCGCGCACGACGAAGCCCGCGACCCAGATGCGCCGCGACTCGTCGTCCTCGTCGTTGACGCCGGTGTTGCCGATCTGCGGCGCGGTCATCGTGACGATCTGGCGGTGGTAGCTCGGATCGGTGAGGGTCTCCTGGTAGCCGGTCATCCCGGTGTTGAAGACGGCCTCGCCGAACGCCTGGCCGGGCGCTCCCCAGCTCTCGCCGCGGAAGGCGCGGCCGTCCTCGAGGACGAGCAGGGCGGGGACGGGCGGGCTCACGGGGCCTCCTCGCGGGGCAGAGCGGGGCGGAGCGGCAACCGGGCGCGGACCGCCTCGGCGAGCGCGGGGTGCGCGCTGCGCGGACCCCGGAACCCCGACAGCAGGGTGCGGTCCCCGAGGCGCCACGTGACGATGAGCAGGCCGTCGCGGCCCACGACCTTGCCGGCCAGCGCGTCGCCCGACTCGGCGTCGAGCACGTCGTCGTACGGCAGCCACAGGTCGTCGGCCCCGTCGCGGGCGACGAGCACCCCGGTCTCGTGGACGGTGAGGGTCGCAGCCGCACGGGTCGACAGGCCGTGGACGGCGATGCGGTCGAGCCAGTCGGCAGCCGAGGTCGTGCCGACGAACACGCCCCGGACCGGCTCGGTGACCGGCGGACCCGGGTCGGCCGGGGGGCGCGGCGGCGGCGGCACGTCGGCCTGGCGGCGCTGTCGGGAGCGCCAGCCGCGCAGCATGAGCAGCGAGACGCCGGCGGCGAAGGCCAGCGTGGCGAGGGTGAGGAGCACGCGGTCGCCGGTCACGCGGGCGACCGCTCGGCGGGGGCGGCGTCAAGGACCGTGGGGACGCCGCGCAGGAAGGTGGCGACGACGCGGGCGGGCAGCCGACGCCCGGCGAACGGCGTGTTGCGGCTGCGGGTGGCCATCCGCGCGGGGTCGACGGTCCACGCGCCGTCCGGGTCGACGAGGCAGAGGTGAGCCGGCTCGCCGACCTCCAGCGGACGCCCGTGCCCGGCGAGCCGGCCGATGGCCGCGGGCCGCACGGACATCCGGTCGGCGACCTCGCGCCAGGAGAGACGTCCGGGGACGACCATCGTCTCGGCGACGACGCCGAGCGCGGTCTCGAGGCCGGTCATCCCGGGCAGGGCGGCGCCCCACTCGGTCTCCTTGTCCTCCAGCGCGTGCGGCGCGTGGTCGGTGGCGACGCAGTCGATCGTCCCGTCGGCCAGCCCGGCCCGCAGCGCCTCGACGTCGCGGGCGGTGCGCAGCGGCGGGTTGACCTTGAACACCGGGTCGTAGCCCTCGGCGCAGTCGTCGGTGAGGACGAGGTGGTGCGGCGTGACCTCGCCGGTGACGTCGATGCCCTGCGCCTTGGCCAGGCGGAGGATCTCCACCGCGCCGGCCGTCGAGACGTGGCAGACGTGCAGCCGCCCGCCGACGTGTGCAGCGAGCAGCACGTCGCGGGCGATCACGGCCTCCTCGGCCACCGACGGCCAGCCGGCCAGCCCGAGCCGCGACGACACGATCCCCTCGTGCATCTGCGCACCCACGGTCAGCCGGGGCTCCTGCGCGTGCTGGGCGACGACGCCGTCGAACGCCTTGACGTACTCCAGCGCCCGGCGCATGAGGCTCGCGTCGCTCACGCAGCGGCCGTCGTCGGAGAACACCCGCACCCGCGCGGCGCTGTCGGCCATCGTCCCCAGCTCGGCGAGCTCCTCGCCGGCGAGCCCGAGGGTGACCGCGCCGACCGGGGCCACGTCGCAGTGCCCGGCCTCGCGGCCGAGGCGCCAGACCTGCTCGACCACGCCCGCGTTGTCGGCGACGGGGTCCGTGTTGGCCATCGCGTGCACGGCCGTGAAGCCGCCGAGCGCCGCCGCCCGGGTGCCGGTGTCGACGGTCTCCGCGTCCTCGCGGCCCGGCTCGCGCAGGTGCGTGTGCAGGTCGACGAGCCCTGGCAGGAGCACGCTCCCGCCCCCGTCGTACGGGCGGCTGTCGCCGCTCGTCAGGTCCGGGCCGATCTCGGCGACGCGGCCGTCGACCAGCCGGACGTCGACCGGCGCGCCCTCGCCGTACGGCCGTACGCCGCGCAGCAGCCAGCTCCCGCTCATGCCTGCTCCCCCGCTCCGATCGCCGGCTCGGCCCCGCCGAGCAGCAGGTAGAGCACCGCCATCCGCACCGTCACGCCGTTGGCCACCTGCTCGACGATGGTCGAGCGGGGGCCGTCGGCGACCTCGGGCGCGATCTCGACGCCGCGGTTCATCGGCCCGGGGTGCATGACGACGGTGTGGTCCTGCAGCGCGGCGGCGCGCCGGACGTTGAGCCCGTAGCGCAGCGAGTACTCCCGGCTGCTCGGGAAGTACGCCTGCTTCTCCCCGCCCGGGCCCATGCGCTCGCGCTGCACCCGCAGCATCATCACCACGTCGCTCTTGGGCAGGACGGCGTCGAGGTCGTACGACACCGCGGTGCCCCACGTCTCCACGCCGACCGGCAGCAGGGTGGGCGGCGCGACGAGCGTCACCTCGGCGCCGAGGGTGTGCAGCAGCAGCACGTTGCTGCGCGCGACCCGGCTGTGCAGCACGTCGCCGACGATCGTGACCTTGAGGCCCTCGAGCCGGCCGAGCCGGCGGCGCATCGTGAACGCGTCGAGCAGCGCCTGGGTCGGGTGCTCGTGCGTCCCGTCGCCTGCGTTGACGACCGACCCCTGCACGTGGCGCGACAGGTTGACCGGGGCACCGGACCAGGAGTGCCGGATGACGACGGCGTCCGACCCCATCGCCTCGAGCGTCAGGGCCGTGTCCTTGAGCGTCTCGCCCTTGGACACGCTCGAGCCCTTGGCCGAGAACGTCACGACGTCGGCGGACAGCCGCTTCGCGGCCAGCTCGAAGGACGTCCTGGTGCGGGTGGAGTCCTCGAAGAAGAGGTTGACGACGGTGCGCCCGCGCAGCGTCGGCAGCTTCTTCACCGTGCGGCCGCTGACCTTCTCCAGCTCCTCGGCGGTGTCGAGGACGAGCAGCGCGTCCTCACGAGAGAGGTCGGCGGCCGACAGCAGGTGGCGCTTCACCGCGCCCCGCCGGCGGGGCCGAGGAGCACCGCGTCGGCGCCGTCGTGCTCGGTGAGCAGGACGTGCACCGTCTCGCGCAGGCTGGTGGGGATGTTCTTGCCGACGTAGTCGGCGCGGATCGGCAGTTCGCGGTGGCCGCGGTCGACGAGAACGGCGAGCTGGACGGCGCGGGGCCGGCCGAGGTCGCCGAGCGCGTCGAGCGCCGCGCGGACCGTCCGCCCGGAGAACAGCACGTCGTCGACGAGCACGACCCGCCGTCCGTCCAGCCCGTCGGTCGGGAGCTCGGTGGCCTCGAGCGCGCGCGGGCTGCGCAGCCGCAGGTCGTCGCGGTAGAGCGTCACGTCGAGGCTGCCGGTGGGCAGGCGCACGCCCTCGAAGGCCTCCACGCGGACGGCGAGACGGCGGGCCAGCGTGGCGCCGCGGGTCGGGATGCCGAGCAGGACGACGTCGGCGCCGCCGCCGGTCTTCTCGAGCAGTTCGTGGGCCATGCGGTCGACCGTGCGGGCGAGCTCCGCGGCGGTCAGCACGGGCCGGGCGGCGCGGGGGTCGCCGGAGACTGGCCGCCCCGGGACGGCGGCGCCGGCCGGGGGCGCGGGAGACGCGGTCGCACCCGGAGGCGCGGGGGACGCGGGCGCGCCGGAGCGCGCGGGAGCAGCCATGCGGCTGACCTCCTTCCCCGCCTCACGGGACGGGCTCGGTGGAGGAGCGCTGGAGAGCGCGGCCGACGCTACCTGCCGGGAGCGCGACGCGGCGGCCGCGGGCCGCGGACGCGCGGACGGGTGAGATGTGCAGATCCACCCGGTCGGGTGAGTCGACCGGGCGCGCACGCTCGGACTGATCCGGAAAGGACACAGTTGCGCGTCCAACTGGTCACGCTCTGTTGACCAATGGGGGTGACACACCGTGGTCGACCCTGGTCGCGCGCTCGTGCGTCGGCTTGACCGGGACAGATCAAGGACCTACCGTCACCCCCCGTAGTCAGGAAGAGCGTGGCCCGGCGGACGACGAGCGTCCCCTCTGGCCCGCGAGGGGACGGCGCGCGCGCCGTCGCGACGGGGGGCACGTGAGCGAGTACGCAAAGGCGCTGGGCGCGAAGCTGCGGGCCATCCGCACCCAGCAGGGCCTGTCCCTGCACGGGGTGGAGGACAAGTCGCAGGGCCGGTGGAAGGCCGTGGTGGTCGGCTCCTACGAGCGCGGCGACCGCGCGGTGACGGTGCAGCGGCTGTCCGAGCTGGCCGAGTTCTACGGCGTGCCCGTCGGCGAGCTGTTGCCGCAGGGCGTCGCCGCCGGCGGCGCGGGCGAGCCGGCGGCGCGCATCGTCATCGACCTCGAGCAGCTGCAGCAGGTGCCGGCCGACCAGGCGGCGCCGCTGGCACGCTACGCCGCCACGATCCAGAGCCAGCGCGGCGATTACAACGGCCGGGTGCTGTCCATCCGGCACGAGGACCTGCGCTCGCTCGCGATCATGTACGACGAGAGCCCCGGGACGCTCACCGAGCAGCTCATCGGCTGGGGCGTCCTCAGCGCCGACGCGCGGCGCGCCATCGACGCCTGACCGCACCGCCCGCCGCGGGGCGGGACGGGCCCCGCACCGCCCGCCGCGGGGCGGGACGTCCGCGCGTCCGCGACGGGCCGTCAGACGGCGAGGCTCGGCTTGAGGCGCATCAGCCGGCCGAGCAGCCCGTTGACGAACCGCGGGCTCTCGTCGGTGGACAGCGACGAGGCGAGCTCCACCGCCTCACTCACCGCGACCGGGTCGGGCACGTCGTCGCGCCACAGCAGCTCGTACGCCCCGATGCGGAGCACCGCGAGGTCCACGGGCGGCATGCGGTCCAGGGTCCACCCCTCGGCGTAGGTGGACAGCAGCTCGTCGATGCGCTCGCGGTGCGCGGCGACGCCCTCGACGAGCTCGACGGCGTACTCCGCCACGGGCGGGTCGGCCTGGGCCAGCCGCTGGGCGAGCACGTCGACCGGGTCGGTGCCGCGCGCCGCGGCCTCGTACAGCACGTCGAGCGCCCGCTTGCGCGCCTTGCTGCGGGCGCCCACGTCAGCGGCCCCCCGTCCCTGTCGGCCCTGTCCCTGTCGGCCCTGTCCCTGTCGGCCCTGTCCCTGTCGGCCCTGTCCCTGTCGGCCCTGTCCCCGTCGACACCGTCCGGGTAGACACCGTCCGGGTCGACGTCACCTGTCGTTGACGCGGCCGAGGTAGCGCCCGTCCCGGGTGTCGACCTTGATCTTCTCGCCGGTGGTGAGGAACAGCGGTACCTGGATCTCGGCGCCGGTCTCCAGCGTCGCGGGCTTGGTGCCGCCGGTCGAGCGGTCGCCCTGCAGACCGGGGTCGGTGTGCTGGACGACGAGCTCCACGCTGGCCGGCAGCTCGACGTACAGCGCCTCGCCGCCGTGCACGGCGACGATCGCGTCGGTGTTCTCCAGCATGTAGTCCGCGGCGCTGCCGACCGTCACGAGCGGGACGTACAGCTGGTCGAACGTGTCCTTGTCCATGAACACGAAGTCGTCGCCCTCGCGGTAGAGGTAGGTCATGTCGCGCTTGTCGACCTGCGCGACGTCGACCTTGGTCCCGGCGTTGAAGGTCTTGTCGACGACCTTGCCGGTGAGGACGTTCTTGAGCGTGGTCCGGACGAACGCACCGCCCTTGCCGGGCTTCACGTGCTGGAACTCGTTGACGGCCCACAGGCCGTTGTCGAGCTGCAGCACCATGCCGTTCTTCAGGTCGTTCGTGGTGGCCAACGCGGTCGTCCCCCTGGTCGAGTCGAGGCCCAGGGTAGTCAGCCCCCGCTGCGCGCCGAGCCGCTCACGACCGCCGCCCGGCTCCGGCACGGCGGGCGGCGCGGTCCGAGGTCACAGGTGGACGCGGCCGGGGTCCCGGTCCCGGCGGACCTCCTCGTACGCCGCGACGAGGTGCGTGGGGTCGGGGTCCTCGAGCATCCGGGCGTGCGCGAGCGCGTCGAGCACGACGAACCGCAGCCGCCCCGCCCGTGACTTCTTGTCGTTGCGCATGGCCGCGGACACCCGGCCCCACTCGCCGGTGTAGGAGGTCGGCAGCCCCAGGCTCTCGAGCACAGCGCGGTGCCGGTCGGCGGTCGCGTCGTCGAGGCGGCCGGCCAGCCGCCCGAGCTCGGCGGCGAACACGAGGCCGACGGACACGGCCGCCCCGTGCCGCCACCGGTAGTCCTCGACCTTCTCGATGGCGTGCCCGAGCGTGTGGCCGTAGTTGAGGACCTCGCGCCCCCCCTGCTCGGTGAGGTCGGCCCCGACGACCGCGGCCTTGACCGCGATCGCCCGCTCCACGAGCTCCCGGGTGTGCGGACCGTCCGGCCTCGTGGCGGCCTGCGGGTCCTCCTCGACGAGCTCGAGGATGCGCGGGTCGTGGGTGAACCCGACCTTGACGACCTCGGCGAGCCCGGCGACGTAGTCGTGGCGCGGGAGCGTCACCAGCGCGGTGAGGTCGCAGAGCACCGCGCTGGGCGGGTGGAACGCACCCACGAGGTTCTTGCCCGCCGAGGTGTTGATGCCGGTCTTGCCGCCGACCGCGGCGTCGACCATGGCGAGCAGCGTGGTCGGCACGTGCACCACGCGCACGCCGCGCAGCCACGTGGCCGCCACGAAGCCGGCGAGGTCCGTGGTCGCGCCGCCGCCGACCGCGACGACCGCGTCACGGCGGGACAGCCCGATCTGCCCGAGGACGTCCCACAGGTACGCGGCGACCTTGAGGTCCTTGCTCTGCTCCCCGTCGGGGACCTCGACCGCGTACGCCTCGAAGCCCTGCTCGCGCAGGTCGTCGCGCACGGCGTCCGCGGTGGTGCGCAGCGCGCCGGGGTGCACGACGGCGACCTGGGCCGCGCCCTCCAGGGCCGGGGCGAGCTCGCCGAGCAGCCCCTCCCCCACGACGACGTCGTACGGCCGCTCGCCGGCGACGGGGATGCGGGTCGGGCTCGTCACGGACGGACCTCCGGAGCGGGACGGGGCATCGGGGTCCCGGCGAGGACCGCGTCGGCGACCTCGTCCGGCGTGCGCCCGTCGGTCGCGACGGCGGCGGTCGCCACCTCGCGGTAGAGCGGGAGCCGCTGCTCGAGCAGGGTCCGCAGCTGGGCGCGCGGGTTGAGCGCGAGGACCGGGCGGTCGCGCGACAGACCCACCCGCGAGGCGGCGGCGGACAGCCCGACCTCGAGCAGCACGACGTCGTGACCACGCAGCAGCGCCCGGGTCTCGGGCGCGAGGACCGCGCCGCCGCCGAGGCTCAGCACGCCGGGGTGCTCGGCGAGCGCCGCGGCGACGGCTGCCCGCTCGAGCTCGCGGAACCGCGCCTCGCCCTCGTCGTAGAAGATCTCGGCGATCGGCCTGCCCGCGGCCTGCTCCACGTCGGCGTCGGTGTCGCGGAACGGCAGGTGCAGCCGCCGGGCGAGCAGCCGGCCCACGGTGGACTTGCCGGCGCCCGGCGGGCCGACCAGGACGAGCCGAGGACGGGTCGCGCGCGGCGCGGACGGCTCCGCGGCGGTCACCGCACCGACAGGCCGGCGAGGTAGGCCTCGCAGTTGCGGCGGGTCTCCGTCACCGAGTCGCCGCCGAACTTCTCGAGCGCCGCGTCGGCGAGCACGAGCGCGACCACGGCCTCCGCGACCACGCCCGCGGCGGGTGCCGCGCAGACGTCGCTGCGCTGGTGGTGGGCCACCGCCGGCTCGCCGGTCGCCGTGTCGACGGTCCGCAGCGCGCGGGGCACCGTGCTGATCGGCTTCATCGCGGCACGCACCCGGAGCACCTGACCGGTGCTCATCCCGCCCTCGGTGCCGCCGAGGTGCCCGCTGCTGCGGGTCAGGCCGTCCGGACCGGGGACGATCTCGTCCATCGCGGCGCTGCCCCGCCGCGTGGCGACGTCGAAGCCGTCGCCCACCTCCACGCCCTTGATCGCCTGGATGCCCATGAGCGCGCCGGCGAGGCGGCTGTCGAGGCGGCGGTCCCAGTGGACGTAGCTGCCGAGGCCCGGCGGCAGGCCGTACGCGAGGACCTCGACGACGCCGCCGAGCGTGTCGCCGGCCTTCTTGGCGGCGTCGACCTCGGCGACGAGCCGGTCGCTCGCCTCCCCGTCGAGCACTCGCACGGGGCTGGCGTCGACGGCGGGCAGGTCGGCGGGCGTGGGCAGGTCGCCGGGCTTGACGGCGGCCGCGCCGATGCTGACCACGTGGCTCAGCACCTCGACGCCGTACGCCTGGCGGAGCAGCGCCTTCGCGACCGCTCCGAGCGCCACCCGTGCGGCGGTCTCACGGGCGCTGGCCCGCTCGAGCACCGGCCGGGCATCGGCGAAGCCGTACTTCTGCATGCCGACCAGGTCGGCGTGCCCGGGGCGGGGGCGGGTGAGCGGCGCGTTGCGGGCGACTCCGGCCAGCACCTCCGGGTCGACCGGGTCGGGCGACATGACCGTCTCCCACTTGGGCCACTCGCTGTTGCCAACCCGCACGCACACCGTGCCGCCCATCGTGCGGCCGTGGCGCACGCCGCCGAGGAACTCGACCTCGTCGCGCTCGAACGCCATGCGCGCGCCCCGGCCGTGCCCCAGGCGCCGGCGGGCGAGCTCGTCGGCGACCGCGGCCGACGTGACCTCGACGTCGGCGGGCAGTCCCTCGAGCAGCGCGACGAGAGCGGGACCGTGGGACTCCCCCGCGGTGAGCCAGCGCAGCATGGTCTCCAGTCTGGCAGAGCGCTCCTCGCGCCGCGAACGCTCGCGCACCGGAGGGTCGGTCGGTCGGCTCAGGCCCCCTGGAAGGTGTCGCCCTCGCAGAGGCGCACGCGCCGGTCGACGAACAGGACGGACCCGCACTGGTCCTTGCTCGACCGCGTCGTGAACGACAGGAGCGTGAAGTGCTGCGCGAAGCGCTGTCCCGGTCGCACCCGGTACTCGCGCGGCGCCGCGGCGGACCCTGCACCCGCTGGGAAGACGCGGAAGACCACGCGGTTCGCGGCGGGCACGACGTCGACCAGCTCGAGCAGTCCGGGCCGCACCGGTGTCGGCACCGCGGTCGGACCCGTGCCGCCCGTCGTCGCACCCGGGCCGCCG
>JALYNK010000018.1 GCA_030773235.1 Actinomycetota bacterium
CGCCGGCGCCGCTCGCCGCGCTCATCCCGGCGCAGCGCCAGCCCGTGCGGGCGGCGGTCCGCCCGTCGGTGCGTCCGGGCTGACGCACCACGAAGCCCGTCGATCGCCCGCTGCGATCCGGCAGGATCGGTGCGTGACCACTCCCCCCGCCCGGTCCCGGGCCGCCCGCCGCCCGCGCCCGTGGCCGGGGCGCCCCGGTCCGCTCGGTGCCACCTGGGACGGGGAGGGCACGAACTTCGCGGTCTACAGCCCCGGCGGCGAGGCGGTCGACGTCTGCCTGTTCGACGACGACGGCGTCGAGACGCGCATCCCGCTCGAGGAGTCGACGTACCACGTCTGGCACGGGCACCTGCCCGGCGTCGGACCGGGGCAGCGGTACGGCTTCCGGGTGGACGGCCCGTTCGACCCGGCGGCGGGGCAGCGGTTCAACCCGAGCAAGCTGCTCCTCGACCCGTACGCCCGGGCGGTCGAGGGGACGCTGCACCTCGACGACGCGGTCTTCGGCTCGGTGCCGGGCCGCGACCGCGCGCAGCAGCACCAGGACAGCGCGCCGTACGTGCCGCGCGCGGTCGTTGTGCACGACGCGTTCCCCTGGGGCGAGGACGTGCCGCCCCGCACGCCGTGGGCCGACACGGTGGTCTACGAGCTGCACGTGAAGGGGTTCACCGCGCAGCACCCTGACGTGCCGCCGGCGCTGCGCGGGACGTACGCCGGCCTCGCCCACCCGGCCGCCGTCGAGCACCTGGTCGGCCTCGGTGTGACCGCCGTGGAGCTCATGCCGGTGCACCACTTCGTCAGCGAGCCGCACCTGCTGCGCGCCGGCCTCACGAACTACTGGGGCTACAACTCCGTCGGCTACTTCGCGCCGCACGCGGCCTACAGCTCCAGCGGCAGCCGCGGCGAGCAGGTGCGCGAGTTCAAGGCGATGGTCCGCGCGCTGCACAGCGCCGGGATCGAGGTGCTGCTCGACGTCGTCTACAACCACACCGGCGAGGGCGACCACACCGGGCCGACGCTGTGCTGGCGGGGTCTGGACAACCTCAGCTACTACCGCACCGAGGAGAACGACCCGTCGCGGTACCGCGACTACACCGGCTGCGGCAACACGCTGGACGTCCGCTCACCCCACGTGCTCCAGATGATCATGGACTCGCTGCGCTACTGGGTGACCGAGATGCACGTCGACGGCTTCCGGTTCGACCTCGCGTCGGCGCTCGCGCGCTCGCTGTCGGACGTGGACCGGCTCTCGGCCTTCTTCGACCTCGTGCAGCAGGACCCCGTGGTGAACGCGGTGAAGCTCGTCGCAGAACCCTGGGACGCCGGCGAGGGCGGCTACCAGGTCGGCTGCTTCCCGCCGCCCTGGACGGAGTGGAACGGCGAGTACCGCGACACGGTCCGCGACGTGTGGCGCGGACAGGGCGCCGGCCTGCGGTCGCTGGCGTACCGGCTGTCGGGCAGCTCGGACCTCTACCAGGACGACGGGCGGCGGCCGTACGCGTCGGTCAACTTCGTCACCTGTCATGACGGCTTTCCGCTGCGTGACCTCACGACGTACGAGCGCAAGCGCAACGAGGCCAACGGCGAGGACAACCGCGACGGCGACGACGGCAACCGGTCCTGGAACTGCGGCGTCGAGGGCGAGACCGACGATCCGGCCGTCGGCACGCTGCGCAAGCGGCAGGCGCGCAACCTGCTGGCCACGCTGCTGCTGAGCACCGGCGTGCCGATGCTCAGCATGGGCGACGAGGTGCGGCGCACGCAGCGCGGCAACAACAACGCCTACTGCCAGGACAGCGAGCTGTCGTGGATGCCGTGGGACCTCGACGCCGACGCGGAGGCGCTGCGCGCCTTCACCGCGCGGCTGGTCCGCCTGCGCCGCGACCACCCGGTGTTCCGCCAGCGCGCCTTCTTCTCCGGCCGCCCGCATGGGCCGGACGGCGTCGTCAAGGACCTGGGCTGGTTCACCGCGGCGGGTCGGGAGATCAGCCGCGAGCAGTGGTTCGACCCCGAGGTCCGCACGCTCGGGATGTACCTCGACGGCCAGGGCATCCGCACGCGAGGTCCGCGCGGCGAGCGGCTCGTCGACGACTCCTTCTACGTCCTGCTGCACCCCGAGCCGGTCGACACGACCGTCTGCCTCCCCGGGCCCCCGTGGGCGACGGCGTACGAGGTCGTGCTCGACACGGCGCAGGTGCACGTGGAGGGCGAGCCCGCCCAGGACGTGCTCAGCGTGTGCGCCCGCTCCCTGGTGCTGCTGCGCGCGCTGCGCTGAGCCGCTCGGCGGGCCGCTCCGGGCAGCCCTCAGGCGTGGCGCTGCACGAGGCGGGCGAGCCCGGCGGCGACCTCGACGGGCGGCACCCGCCTGGCGAAGGCGGCGGACGCTCCGGCCGCCAGCATCAGCGCGATGTCGTCGTGGTAGCCGACCTGCGCGGCCAACAGCGTGTGCGGCGCGAGCCGGCGGGCCTGCCGGACGACCTCGAGGCCCGGGATCGACGGCAGAGCGTCCTCGACGAGTGCGAGGTCCGGCTGGTCGGCGACGACCACGCCGAGCGCGTCAGCGCCGTCCTCCAGCTGGGCGACGACCTCCACGCCGCACGCCTGGAGCTCCGCGCTGACGCGGCCGCGGACCCAGTCCTGCCGGTGCACCACGACGGCACGCGGCGCGGCGCCGCCGACCACGCGGCGGGTCTCGCGCCCGGTGCCGTCGGTGCGGGCCAGCAGCGCCTGGTTGGCCCGGCGCAGCGCCTGCAGCCGCCGCTGAGCGTCCAGGCGCATCTCCCTCGTCACGCGCCCCTCGTCCTCGAGGGGCACGCGGCCCCGGACGAACTCGTGCCAGGCCGACAGGCCGTCGAGCTGGTCCTCCAGCAGCTCCAGGTCCGAGCGTGCCGTCCAGGTCGCGGGCGCGGGGGCCTCGCCGGCCGCGTCGTCGGCCGGCGGCCGCGGGGCGGGTGTCGCCGGCTCCGCCGGCCGCCTCGGGGCTGCTCCGGGCAGGGGGGTTCGAGGCATGTGCGGTCCTCCGCAGCACCGGGAGCGTCAGGGGCCAGGGACGCGGGACCACCGGCTCCGCGATCGGCTCGACGGTAGGCGCGTGGGCACGCTCCGTCCAGAAGTTTCCGGCCGTCCGTCCGCACTGCCGGCGCCGGGGCAGCACGCGCCGCGGCCGGCCCGGCTCAGGGCGTGGTGACCAGCGCGAGGTCGGCGTCGCCGGGCAGCAGCGCGTGGTGCGGGAGGACCCGGACGGTGTAGCCGAACGACCCGGGACGGTCGAGCGGCACCTCGCCCTCGAACCGGGGCAGCCCGTCCTCGCCCGTGCCGGCCCGGCGCAGCGGCCGGGCCACCGGGCGGTGGATCTGGTCGGCCTCGTCCACCCGCCCGTACACGGCCTGAACCACGACGGCGTCCTCCGGCAGGCCGGCCAGGTCGACCGTCGCGCGCAGCGCGAGCTGGGCGCCGACCTGCGGGGCGTCGCCGACGCCACCGGTCTCGACGTGGACGACCCGCACGCCGGGCCAGCGGCGGGCGACGTCGTCGCGCCAGGCCGCGACCTCGCGGGCCGGGCGGAAGCCCTGGGCGGCCAAGGTGCGGGAGGCGGCGGCCGCCGGCGCGTAGAGCTCGTTGACGTAGTCGCGGACCATGCGGCTGGCGAGCACCTTCGGGCCGAGCGTCTGCAGCGTGTGCCGCACCATGCCGACCCAGCGCGTCGGGACGCCCGCCCCGTCCACGTCGTAGAACCGGGCGCGCACCTGCTTCTCGACCAGCTCGTACAGCGCCGCGGCCTCGAGGTCGTCGCGGCGCGAGGGGTCGGCCACGCCGTCGGCGGTGGGGATGGCCCAGCCGTTCTCGCCGTCGTACATCTCGTCCCACCACCCGTCGAGCACCGACAGGTTGAGGCCGCCGTTGAGCGCGGACTTCATGCCCGAGGTGCCGCAGGCCTCGAGCGGGCGCAGCGGGTTGTTGAGCCACACGTCGCAGCCCGCGTACATGTGCTTGGCCAGGCCGATGCCGTAGTCGGGCAGGAAGACGATGCGGGACCGCACGTCGGGCGAGTCGGCGAAGCGCACGATCTGCTGCACGAGCTCCTTGCCGCCGTCGTCGGCCGGGTGCGCCTTGCCCGCGATGACGATCTGCACGGGGCGGTCGGGGTCGAGCAGGATCGCCCGCAGCCGGTCGGGGTCGCGCACCATGAGCGTGAGCCGCTTGTACGACGGCACGCGGCGGGCGAAGCCGATCGTGAGCACGTCCGGGTCGAAGACGCCGTCGGTCCAGCCCAGCTCGGCCTCGGTGGCGCCGCGCTGCAGGTGCGAGCGCCGCAGGCGGGCGCGGACCTCCCGCACGAGCCGCTCGCGCATGGCGCGCTTGGTCGCCCAGATGCTGGCGTCCGCGACCCGGGCGATGCCCTCCCAGCCCTGCGCCTCGCTGGTGAGGGCGGTCCCGACCTCGCGCTCGGCGAGCTCGAACACCTCGCGGGCCACCCACGTCGGCGCGTGCACGCCGTTGGTGATCGAGGAGATCGGCACCTCGGAGGCGTCGAACCCCGGCCAGAGGCCGGAGAACATGCCGCGGCTCACCGAGCCGTGCAGCCGCGCCACACCGTTGCGGCGTTGCGCCATCCGCAGGCCCATGTGAGCCATGTTGAACAGGCCCGGGTCGTCCTCGGCCCCGAGGTCGAGCACGCGCTCGACCGGCACGTCCGGCATCGCGGCCGCCCACTCGGTCCCCGGGCCGAAGTAGCGCGCCACGAGGTCGCGGGGAAAGCGGTCGATCCCCGCCGGGACCGGCGTGTGGGTGGTGAAGACCGTGCCCGACCGGACGGCCTCGCGCGCCTCGTCGAACGACAGCCCGGCCGTCACCAGCTCGCGGACCCGCTCGATGCCGAGGAAGCCGGCGTGGCCCTCGTTGGTGTGGAACACCTCCGGCTCGGGGTCGCCGGTCAGCCCGGTCCAGACCCGCAGCGCCCGCACGCCGCCGATGCCGAGCAGCAGCTCCTGGTGCAGGCGGTGGTCGGTGCCGCCGCCGTACAGCCGGTCGGTGACCTGGCGCTGCTCCGGCGCGTTCGCCTCGACGTCGGAGTCGAGCAGCAGCAGCGGCACCCGGCCGACCTGCGCCCGCCAGATCTGCGCGTGCAGGACGCGCCCCTCCGGCAGCCCGACCTGCACCTCGAGCGGTCGGCCGGAGCCGTCGGTGAGCAGCGTGAGGGGGAGCCCGTGCGGGTCCAGCGGCGGGTAGTGCTCCTGCTGCCAGCCCTCGGCGTTGAGCGTCTGGGTGAAGTAGCCGGCCCGGTACAGCAGCCCGACGCCCACCACCGGCACGCCGAGGTCGGAGGCCGCCTTGAGGTGGTCGCCGGCGAGGATGCCGAGGCCCCCGCTGTACTGGGGCAGCACGTCCGCGACGCCGAACTCCGGGGAGAAGTACGCGATCGAGCGCGGCGCGTCCGGCAGGCCCTGGTACCAGCGCGGGGTGGTCAGGTAGTCGCGCAGGTCCGTCGACGCGGCGGCGAGCCGGCCGAGGAACTCCTCGTCGCCGGCCAGCGCGGACAGGCGGTCGGGGCTCACCTCGCTGAGCAGGCGCATCGGGTCGCCGGCCGCGGTCCCCCACATGGCGGGGTCGATCGAGGCGAACAGGTCCTGCGTCGGCGGGTGCCACGACCAG
This sequence comes from Actinomycetota bacterium, assembly GCA_030773235.1. Taxonomy (GTDB): domain Bacteria; phylum Actinomycetota; class Actinomycetes; order Mycobacteriales; family SCTD01; genus JALYNK01. Next base: position 5,650 of record JALYNK010000018.1, read on the forward strand.
CGCAGGTTGAGCACCAGGTCCGACAGCGCCGCCAGCGGCGCGGGGAGGGCGAGACGCACGGTGAACCGGCGGAGAGCGCGCACGGAGCGAGGCTAGTGGCGGGGACTGCTGGACCCGGTCGCGTCGCGGCCCGCGTCGCGCCGATCGGAGCGGGCGCCCGCCGATGAGTAGTTTCGGGCCGGTGGTGGGTCGACTCGGGATCACAGACGTCCAGCCGACGGTGTCGTGCGGCCGCTATCCGGCGCGCGCCGTCGTCGGGGAGCTGCTGACCGTCGCGGCGACGGTGTTCCGGGAGGGGCACGACGCCGTGGGCGCGAACGTCGCCGTCACCCGCCCCGACGGCTCGGCGGCGCCCTTCCTGCGCATGGTCCCGGGGCTGCCCGGCACCGACCGCTGGACGGCGCAGCTGCCCGCGGACGAGCAGGGCCTCTGGACGTTCGTCGTCGAGGCCTGGAGCGACCCGCTCGGCACCTGGTGGCACGACGCGCCGCTCAAGGTGGAGGCCGGGGTCGACGTCGAGCTGATGCTCGAGGAGGGCGCCGTGCTCTTCGAGCGGGTGGCGGCGCAGCTGCCGCCCGACCGGCGCGGCCCGGTCGCCGACGCGGCCGCCGCGCTGCGCGACGTCGCGCGTCCGGTGCCCGAGCGCCTGGCCGCGGGCGTCGCGCTCGAGCCGGTCCTCGCCGACACGCCGCTGCGCGAGATGGTCACGCCCTTCGAGCCCCGGACCGTGTGGGTCGACCGGGAGCGCGCGCTGTACGGCGCCTGGTACGAGTTCTTCCCGCGCAGCGAGGGCGCGGCCCCCGACGAGAACGGCGTGCTGCGCTCGGGCACGTTCCGCACCGCCGCCGAGCGCCTGCCCGCGGTGGCCGAGATGGGCTTCGACGTCGTCTACCTCCCGCCGGTCCACCCGGTCGGCGAGGTCAACCGCAAGGGCCCGAACAGCCCGCAGTTCCCGGGCGGCGACCCGTCGCAGGTCGGCCCCGACGACCCGGGCTCGCCCTGGGCGATCGGCTCGCGCCACGGCGGCCACGACGCGGTCCACCCCGATCTCGGCACGTTCGACGACTTCGACGTCTTCGTCGCCCGCACCCGCGAGCTCGGCATGGAGGTCGCGCTCGACCTCGCGCTGCAGTGCGCGCCCGACCACCCGTGGGCGCAGGAGCACCCGGAGTGGTTCACGCAGCGCTCCGACGGCACCATCGCGTACGCCGAGAACCCGCCGAAGAAGTACCAGGACATCTACCCGCTCAACTTCGACCGCGACCCCGAGGGCCTGTCGGCCGAGGTGCTGCGCGTCGTCCGGCTGTGGATGAGCCACGGCGTGCGCATCTTCCGGGTCGACAACCCGCACACCAAGCCGCTCAACTTCTGGGAGTGGCTCATCGCGGAGGTCAAGAAGACCGATCCGGACGTGCTCTTCCTCGCCGAGGCGTTCACCCGGCCGGCGATGATGCACGAGCTGGCGCGCATCGGCTTCACGCAGTCGTACACGTACTTCACCTGGCGCACCGGCAAGCAGGAGCTGACCGACTACGTCCTCGATCTCGTCGAGGCCGCCGACCACATGCGGCCGAACTTCTTCGTCAACACGCCGGACATCCTGCACGCCTCGCTGCAGTACGGCGGGCCGCCCGTGTTCAAGATCCGCGCGGTGCTGGCGGCGCTGCTGGCACCGTCGTACGGCGTGTACGCGGGCTACGAGCTCTACGAGCACGTGGCGGTGCGTCCGGGCAGCGAGGAGTACGCCGACTCGGAGAAGTACCGGTACCGCCCGCGCGACTGGTCGCAGCCGGAGAAGACGCTCGTGCCGTACCTCACGATGCTGAACCGCTTCCGGCGCGCGCACCCGTCGACCCACTGGCTGCGCAACGTCGTGTTCCACGACGTCGACAACCCCGACGTGATGTGCTGGAGCAAGCGCACCGGCGAGGGCGCCGACGCCGACACGACGATGGTGGTCGTCAACCTCGACCCGCACGGTGCGCGCGAGGCCACGGCGACGATCGACGTGCGGGCGCTCGGCCTGCCACCGGACACGCCCTACCAGGTGCACGACGAGGTGACCGGCGCGGTCTACACGTGGGGCCGGTCCAACTACGTGCGGCTGGACCCGTTCTCCGAACCGGCCCACGTCTTCACCGTCCGCAGCCTGCCCCCCGGAGGCGTCGCGTGACCTCCCCGCAGTTCGAGCACGGCGAGCTGGTCAGCCTCGAGGAGAGCCGCGACCCGCTGTGGTTCAAGCGGGCGGTGTTCTACGAGGTGCTCATCCGCGGCTTCCGCGACAGCAACGGCGACGGCACGGGTGACATCCGCGGCCTGACCGAGAAGCTCGACTACCTGCAGTGGCTCGGCATCGACTGCGTCTGGCTGCTGCCGATCTACGAGAGCCCGCTGCGCGACGGCGGCTACGACATCAGCGACTACCTCAAGGTGCTGCCGGAGTTCGGCGACCTCGGCGACTTCGTGCAGCTCGTCGACGAGGCGCACAAGCGCGGGATGCGCATCATCGCCGACCTCGTCCTGAACCACTCGAGCGACCAGCACCCGTGGTTCCAGGCGTCGCGCTCGGACCCCGAGGGGCCGTACGGCGACTTCTACGTGTGGTCCGACACCGACCAGAGGTATCCGGACGCGCGGATCATCTTCGTCGACACCGAGAAGTCCAACTGGACGTGGGACCCGGTCCGCCAGCAGTACTACTGGCACCGGTTCTTCAGCCACCAGCCGGACCTCAACTTCGACAACGCGGCCGTGCAGGACGCGATGATCGAGGTGCTGAAGTTCTGGCTGGACCTCGGCATCGACGGCTTCCGCCTCGACGCGGTGCCCTACCTGTACGAGCGCGACGGCACCAACGGCGAGAACCTCAAGGAGACTCACGACTTCCTGCGCCGGGTGCGCAAGGAGGTCGACGAGCTCTACCCCGACCGGGTCCTGCTGTGCGAGGCCAACCAGTGGCCGCAGGACGTCGTCGAGTACTTCGGCGACCCGGAGACCGGCGACGAGTGCCAGATGTCGTTCCACTTCCCGCTGATGCCGCGCCTGTTCATGGCGGTGCGCCGCGAGTCGCGCTACCCCATCACCGAGATCCTGGCGCAGACGCCGGCGATCCCCGGCAACTGCCAGTGGGGCATCTTCCTGCGCAACCACGACGAGCTGACCCTCGAGATGGTCACCGACGAGGAGCGCGACTACATGTACGCGGAGTACGCCAAGGACCCGCGCATGAAGTCCAACATCGGCATCGCCCGGCGCCTCGCGCCCCTGCTCGAGAACAGCCGCGACCAGATCGAGCTGTTCACCGGCCTGCTGCTGTCGCTGCCGGGCTCGCCCGTCCTGTACTACGGCGACGAGATCGGCATGGGCGACAACATCTACCTCGGTGACCGCGACGGTGTGCGCACGCCGATGCAGTGGAACGCCGACCGCAACGCGGGCTTCTCCAGCGCCGATCCGCAGGCGCTCTACCTGCCGGCCATCCTCGACCCGGTGTACGGCTACCAGGGCCTCAACGTCGAGGCGCAGATGCGCTCGTCGTCGTCGCTGCTGCAGTGGACGCGGCGGATGCTCGCCGTGCGCAGGCAGCACCCCGTGTTCGGCATGGGCACGTACGAGGAGCTCGGGTCGAACAACCCGTCGATCCTCGCCTTCGTGCGGGAGTTCGGCGACGACCGCGTGCTGTGCGTCAACAACCTCTCGCGCTTTCCGCAGCCGGTCGAGCTCGACCTGCACCGCTACGAGCACATGATCCCGGTCGAGCTGACCGGGCTGGTGCGGTTCCCGCGCATCGGCGAGCTGCCCTACCTGCTCTCCCTCCCCGGCCACGGCTTCCTGTGGTTCGGCCTCGATCCGGAGGACGACCTGTGACCGCTCTGGAGGACGTGCTGCGGCCCTGGTTGCCGCGGCAGCGCTGGTACGGCGGGAAGGGCACCGGCATCGCCGACCTGCGGGTGGAGAGCGAGACACCGCTGCCCGGCGCCGACGAGACGCGGCTGACCCTGCTGCAGGTCACCGCCGAGGACGGCGCAGTGGACCGGTACCAGCTGCTCGTGGGCCGGCGCACCGGGCCGCTCGAGGAGCGGCTGGAGCACGCCGTGATCGGCGAGGCCGACGGCGCGACCGTCTACGACGCGGTGCACGACCCGGCGGCGACCTCCGCTCTCCTCCGGCTGCTCGCCGAGGGCGGGGAGGTCGGGCCGCTGCGCTTTCACGCGCGCGAGCCGGTCGACCCGGCGCTGCCCGGGCGGGTCCTCGCCGCGGAGCAGAGCAACACCTCGGTCGTGTACGGCGACGAGGTCATCCTCAAGCTGTTCCGCCGCCTGCAGCCGGGCACCAACCCCGACATCGAGGTGACCGCGGCGCTCGCCGAGGCCGGCAGTCCGCACATCGCGTGGCCGGTGGCCTGGTACGGGGCCGGGTCCGGCGACGAGCATCTGTCGCTCGGGCTGCTGCAGCACTTCTTCCGCGGCGCGAGCGACGGCTGGTCCATGGCGACCGCCAGCGTGCGGGACCTGTTCGCCGAGGGCGACCTGCACGCCGACGAGGTCGGCGGTGACTTCGCCGGCGAGGCCGAGCGCCTGGGGGTCGCGACCGCGGAGGTGCACGCCCTCATGGCGCAGGCCCTGCCGACCGCGGTGGAGGGTCCGGAGGAGGTCGCGGCGACCGCGCGCCAGTTGCACGAGCGGCTCGACGCGGCACTCGCGAACGTTCCCGACCTGCAGCCGTACGCCGATGCGCTGCGCGCCGCGTACGACCAGGTCGCGGAGCACCCCCGCCCGGTGCCGGTGCAGCGGGTGCACGGCGACTACCACCTCGGTCAGGTGCTGCGCACGCTCGAGGGCTGGGTGCTGCTGGACTTCGAGGGCGAGCCGGCGCGGCCGCTGTCCGAGCGCACGGCGCTCATGAGCCCGCTGCGCGACGTGGCCGGGATGCTGCGCAGCTTCGACTACGCCGCGCGGCACCTGCTGGCCGAGCGGCACGGCGACGCCCAGCTGGCCTACCGTGCCAACGAGTGGGCCGAGCGCAACCGCTCGGCGTTCTGCGACGGCTACGCCCGCGCCGCCGGCTCCGACCCCCGCGACGAGTCGGTGCTGCTGCAGGCCTTCGAGCTCGACAAGGCGGTCTACGAAGTGGTGTACGAGGCGCGCAACCGCCCGACCTGGCTCCCCATCCCGATCGGGTCGATCACCCGGTTGTCGGGGGCCGAGCCGGGAGCGGGGACGGCGAGCGCAGCCGGGCGGCGGCCGTGACCGAGCCTCCCCCGCGCGGGCGCGCCCCGCGCAAGCCGGAGGCTCCCGCCGGCACGGGGCCGGCCTCGCCGAAGACGCCCCGCACCCGCGCCCGGACGCCGCGGGCGTCCGCCACACCTCCCCCGGCAGCCGCTGCCGGCCCGGCCGAGGTGCTCGAACCCCCGGCCACGACGGCCGGCGACGCGCAGCCCGACACGGTGAGC
>JALYNK010000019.1:0-7901 GCA_030773235.1 Actinomycetota bacterium
GCGCAGGGCCGCGAGCGCCGGACGCTCGGCGGGCCCGGCGTCGAGCAGCATGAGCGTGACGGCGCACAGCGCGAGCACCGCGCACAGCACGCGCAGGCGGGCCGGCACGCCGCCCGTCTAGCGCCGCGGCTCGGAGATGAGGACCTGCTGCAGCGCCTCGAACTCCTCGACGCACTTGCCCGACCCCAGCGCCACGCTGTGCAGCGGGTTGTCGGCCGTCGTCACCGGCATGCCGGTCTCGTGGCGCAGCCGCTCGTCGAGCCCCGCGAGCAGCGCGCCGCCGCCGGTGAGGACGATGCCGCGGTCCATGACGTCGCCGGCGAGCTCGGGCGGGCAGCCGTCCAGCGTCGCCTTCACCGCGTCGACGATGTCGTTGACCGGCTCCTCGATCGCCCGTCGCACCTCCTCGGCGCTCACGACGACCGTCTTGGGCAGGCCGCTGACGAGGTCGCGGCCGCGGACCTCGGCCTGCGGCTCGTCCGGTCGCGGGAACGCCGAGCCGATCGCGATCTTCAGGTCCTCGGCGGTGCGCTCGCCCAGCATGAGCGAGTACTCCTTCTTGACGTACGCCATGATCGCGGCGTCCAGCTCGTCGCCGCCGGTGCGGATCGACGAGCTCGTGACGATGCCGCCGAGCGAGATCACGGCGACCTCGGTGGTGCCGCCGCCGATGTCCACGATCATGTTGCCGGTGGGTTCGTGGACCGGCAGGCCGGCGCCGATGGCGGCGGCCATCGGCTCCTCGATGATGTACACCTTGCGCGCGCCGGCCTGGTAGCCCGCGTCCTTCACCGCGCGCTGCTCGACGCCGGTGATGCCGGACGGGACGCAGACGACGATCCGGGGCCTGGCGAGCGTGCGCGGGCGGTGCACCTGCCGGATGAAGTAGCGCAGCATCCGCTCGGTGGTGTCGAAGTCGGCGATGACGCCGTCCTTGAGCGGCCGGATCGCCACGATGTTGCCGGGCGTACGGCCGATCATCCGCTTGGCCTCGGTGCCCACGGCGACGATCCCGCGGGTGGTCGTGCTGATCGCGACGACCGACGGCTCGTTGAGGACGACGCCCCGCCCGCGCACGTACACGAGCGTGTTGGCGGTGCCGAGGTCGACCGCCATGTCGCGGCCCAGGAAGGACACCGCCCGACCCCCTGCCGCCTCGTCGCCCGGTCCCTACAGGCTCGGGAAGAAGATCCCGATCTCGCGCTGCGCGGACTGCGGCGAGTCCGAGCCGTGCACGAGGTTCTGACCGATCTCGAGCGCGTAGTCGCCGCGCAGCGACCCGGGCGTGGCCTCGACGGGGTTCGTGACGCCCACGAGCCGGCGGACGGCGGCCACCGCGTTCGGCCCCTCGGCGACGAGCGCGACGAGCGGCCCGCCGGTGATGAACTCGACGAGCTCGCCGAAGAACGGCCGCTCGCGGTGCTCGCCGTAGTGCTCCTCGGCGGTGGCCCGGTCGAGCGTGCGCAGCTCCAGCGCCACCAGCCGCAGCCCCTTGCGCTCCAGCCGGCCGATCACCTCGCCGGCGAGGCCGCGGCGGACGCCGTCGGGCTTGACGAGGACGAGGGTGCGCTCGGTGGCCACGTGCCGGGACTCCTGCTCTGCGGGGTGGACGGACGACGCTACCGGCCCCCCTCCCGCTCGACCTGCTCCCTCGACCGGCCTCGTGCGCCCGGCCGCCTCGACCGGCCCCCCTGACCGGCGGGCGGCTCAGCGGGCGAGCAGCGTCCGGGCCTCGCCGGCGGTGACGACCGAGCCGGTGACGAGCACGCCTGCGCCGCCGTACGCGTCGGCCTCCTCGGCCAGCCGCACGGCGGTGTCGACCGCGTCGTCGAGCCGGTCCTCGACGTACACCCGGTCCTCGCCCAGCACGTCCTCGGCGATCTCGAGCAGCTCGTCGGGGGTCATCGCGCGGGGCGAGGAGTTCGTCGTGACCACCACCGCGGTCGCCGCGGGGTCCAGCACCTCGAGCATGGCGCGGACGTCCTTGTCGCGCAGGCAGGCCAGCACGACGACGAGCCCGCGGAACGCGAACGCGTCGCCGACCGCCGCCACCGTGGCGGCCATGCCGGGGGCGTTGTGGGCGGCGTCGACGAGCACCGCCGGGCTGGTGCGCAGCACCTCCAGGCGCCCCGGGCTGGTGGCCTGCGCGAACCCGGACCGGACGAGCTCGACGTCGAGCCGACCGGACGCCCCGGCACCGAGGAAGGCCTCGACCGCCGCGAGCGCCGCCGCGGCGTTGCCGGCCTGGTGCAGCCCGTGCAGCGGGACGAACAGCTCGTCGTACGTCCCGGCGAGGCCCTGGAGCGTGAGCACCTGCCCGCCGACCGCGACCCGCCGGTCGAGCACCCCGAACTCGAGCCCCTCGCGCGCCACCGCAGCGCCGATCTCGGCGCAGCGGCGCAGCACGACCTCGGCCGCCTCGGGCGGCTGCGCCGCGACGATGGCGGTCGCACCGGCGTGCACGATGCCGGCCTTCTCCGCCGCGACCTCGGCGAGTGTCGTGCCCAGCAGCGGCACGTGATCGAGCCCCACCGGGAGCAGCACGCAGGTGCCCGCCTCGACGACGTTGGTGGCGTCCCAGGAGCCGCCGAGCCCGACCTCGAGCACCGCGGCGTCGACCGGTGCGTCGGCGAAGGCGGCGAACGCCATGCCGGTGAGCACCTCGAAGAAGGTCATCGGCACCGCCGAGCGGGCGTCGACGAGCTCGACGAGCGGTCGGACCTCCTCGAAGACCGCCGCGAAGCGCTCCTCCGACAGCTGCTCCCCGTCGACCGTGATCCGCTCGGTGACCGACGCGAGGTGCGGGCTGGTGTAGCGGCCGGTGCGCACGCCGAACGCCCGCAGCAGCGCATCGACCAGCCGCGCGGTGCTGGTCTTGCCGTTGGTCCCGGCCAGGTGCACCGAGGGGTACGCCCGCTGCGGGTCGCCCATGAGCTCGGTGAGCAGCCGGATGCGATCGAGGTCCGGGACCATCCGGTCCTCGCTCGGGTAGCGCTGCGCGAGCGCGGCGAGCACCGGCGCGAGCGGCCCGGCGGCGGTCATGCCCGACCTGCCCGGACGGGTCCGGGTGCTCGGCCCACGGCTGCGCTGGTCAGGACGACGCGGGCGCGACGTCGGCCAGCGCGACCTCGACGCCCGGCTCGTCGGCCTCGTCGACGACCAGCTCGTCCACCACGCCGGCGTTGCGCACGTCGGTCGCCACCTCGCGCAGCAGCGGCGCCGTGGCGGCGGGCTCGCGGACGACCAGGCGGGCCACCGGGGCGCGCATCGACGTCTTCGCGGTGCTCTTCGCCTTGCGGACCTCGGCGAGCACCCGCCCGGCCAGCGCCAGCGCGGCCGGGTCGGCGCCCGCGGCGGACGTGCGCAGCAGCGCCGCGTCGGGCCAGGCCGCGCGGTGCACCGAACCCTGCGCCCACCACGACCACACCTCCTCCGCGGCGAACACGAGGACCGGCGCGAGCAGGCGCAGCTGCACGTCGAGCGCGGTGCGCAGCGCGCGGCGCGCGGAGTCGGCGGCCGCCCCCTCGCCGTACGCTCGGCCCTTGACGAGCTCGATGTAGTCGTCGCAGAACGTCCAGAAGAACGTCTCGGTGCGCTCGAGCGCGCGGGCGTAGTCGGCGGCGTCGAACGCGGCCGTGGCGCTGTCGACGACGTCCGCGAGCGCGGCGAGGAACGCGCGGTCCAGCGGCTCGGTCACCGGTCCCGGCGCCGCCTCCGGAAAGCCGAGCACGAACTTCGAGGCGTTGAGCAGCTTCACCGCGAGGCGCCGCCCGACCTTGAACTGCCCCGGGTCGACGGCCGTGTCGGTGCCCGGCCGGCCGCTGCACGCCCAGTAGCGCACGGCGTCGGCGCCGTACTGCTCGAGCAGCGGCAAGGGGGTGACGACGTTGCCCTTGGACTTGCTCATCTTCTTGCGGTCCGGGTCGAGGACCCAGCCGTTGATGGTGGTGTCCGACCAGGGCAGCACGCCGTGCTCGAGGTGGGAGCGCACGACGGTGGCGAACAGCCAGGTGCGGATGATCTCCGGCCCCTGGGGCCGGAGGTCCATCGGGAAGACCCGTGCGAACAGGTCGGGATCGTCCTCCCAGCGCCCGGCGATCTGCGGGGTCAGCGACGACGTGGCCCAGGTGTCCATGACGTCGGCGTCGCCGACGAACCCGCCCGGCACGCCGCGCTGGTCCTCGGCGTAGCCGTCCGGCACGTCGCTCGACGGGTCGACCGGCAGCCGGCTCTCCGCGGGCACCAGCGGCTCGCCGTACACCGGCTCGCCGGCGTCGTCGAGGCGGTACCAGAGCGGGATGGGCACGCCGAAGAAGCGCTGCCGGCTCACCAGCCAGTCGCCGGTGAGGCCGCGCACCCAGTCGTCGTAGCGCGCCTGCATGTGCGGCGGGTGCCAGACGAGCTCGTCCCCGCGCTCGAGCAGCTCCTGGCGGCGCGACGCGTCGCGCCCGCCGTTGCGGAGGTACCACTGCCGGCTGGTGACGACCTCGAGCGGGCGGTCGCCCTTCTCGTAGAACTTGACGGGGTGCGTGATCGGCCGCGGCTCGCCCACGAGCGCGCCCGACTCGGCGAGCAGCTCCACCACGCGCTTCTGGGCCTGCTTGACCGTCCGCCCGGCCAGCTCGCCGTACAGGTCGCCGACGCCGTCGGGCGGCGTGGGCAGGAAGCGGCCGTCGCGGCCGATCACGTTGCGCACCGGCAGGTCGAGCTCGCGCCACCACACGACGTCGGTGACGTCGCCGAAAGTGCAGATCATCGCGATGCCGCTGCCCTTGGCGGGATCGGCGAGCGGGTGGGCGCGCACCGGCACCTCGACGCCGAACAGCGGAGTGACGACCGTGCCGCCGAACAGCGGCTGGTAGCGCTCGTCGTCGGGGTGCGCGACGAGCGCGACGCAGGCGGGCAGCAGCTCCGGCCGGGTGGTCTCGATGAGCACCGGCTCGCCGCCGGGCCGGTCGAACGCGAGGCGGTGGTAGGCGCCCGGCTGCTCGCGGTCCTCGAGCTCCGCCTGTGCCACCGCGGTGCGGAAGTCGACGTCCCACAGCGTCGGCGCCTCCTGCGCGTACGCCTCGCCGCGAGCAAGGTTGCGCAGGAAGGCGCGCTGCGACGCGCGCTGCGACTCCGGGCCGATCGTCGTGTAGGTCTGCGCCCAGTCGACCGACAGCCCGAGCCGGCGCCAGAGCGTCTCGAAGGCCTTCTCGTCCTCCGCCGTGAGGCGCAGGCACAGCTCGACGAAGTTGCGCCGCGAGACGCTGAGCGGCTCCTTCGGCGGGCTCGCGGGCGGCGCGAACTTCTGGTCGTACGGCATGCCCGGGTCGCAGCGCACGCCGTAGTAGTTCTGCACCCGGCGCTCGGTCGGCAGCCCGTTGTCGTCCCAGCCCATCGGGTAGAAGAGGACCTTGCCGCGCATCCGCTGGTAGCGCGCGAGGCTGTCCGTCTGCGCATAGCCGAACACCGAGCCCATGTGCAGCGAGCCGCTGACGGTCGGCGGCGGTGTGTCAATCGCGTAGACGTCGGCGCGCTCGGCACGCCGGTCGAAGGCGTACGTGCCCTGCTCGCTCCAGACCGCGTCCCACTTGGCCTCGAGTCCGTCGAGAACGGGACGCTCGGGGGTCCGCGGGGTCATGGCGCGAGTCTAGGGAGACCTCGGACAGTCCTCGCCCGTCGTGGACGCACCGGGCACGACGCGTCGGGCCAGGTCAGCGGCGCTGCCCGACGGGAGCCCCGCACTGTTCCGGCCGGCCCATGGCGGCAGCGGCAGCCTGACCGAGCGCCTGCGCCGGGTCGGCGCGCAACAGGCCGCGTACAACATCCGCAACATGAAGGCGGTCGGGCTCCGCACGCCGATGGTGTGGGTCGACGTCGAGCCGAGCAGCAGTCGGCCGTGGAGCCGCAGTCCGCTCCACAACAACGGTGTGATCGACGGCATCGTCGCCGGGTACGAGCAGGCGGGACTGCGTCGGCTTCTACTCCTACGCCTCGGGCTGGAACCGCATCACCGGCGGCCGGCGCGACACCACCCGCCCGACGTGGGTGACCTCCGGTGTGCAGCCGCGCAGCGCGGCCGTGGCCAAGTGCCGCACGACGTCGTTCACCGGCGGCCCGGCCTGGATCAGCCAGTGGACCGACCGCAGGTACGACTTCAACATCACCTGCCCCGGCGTCACCGGGCGGCAGGCAGCGCACCCGCTGACGCAGTACGCGGGCACGAGTCTGCGCAGAGGCTCGCGCGGAGCCGCGGTGGCGGCGCTGCAGCAGGCGCTCGGCGTGCAGGCCGACGGGCGCTTCGGGCCGAGGACCCAGGCGGCCGTCGTCCGCCTGCAGACCCGGCGGGACCTGCCGGCGACCGGCGTCGTGGACCGGGCGACCTGGCGGAAGCTGGGCGCGGGCACCGGCGACCGCGGGCAGGCGAGCCTCTTCCCGCAGATGTTCGCCTCGACCTGACCCGCGACCCCGGACAGTCAGCGGCGGCGTCCCGACCGTACCGTCGCCGCTGCCCTCAGGCCGACTTGTCGCGGCGCTCCCGCGTGCTGCGGGTGCTGGGGACGTCGCGCGGGACGAGCGTGGGGTTGACGTGCTCCAGCACGACCTCGCGGGTGATGACGACCGTCGCGACGTCGCCGCGGCTCGGGATGTCGTACATCACCGACTGCAGGACCTCCTCGAGGATGGCGCGCAGCCCGCGCGCGCCGGTGCCCCGCAGGATCGCCTGGTCGGCGACCGCCTCGAGCGCCTCCTCGGTGAACTGCAGCTCGACGCCGTCGAGCTCGAACAGCCGCCGGTACTGCTTCACCAGCGCGTTCTTCGGCTCCGTGAGGATCTGGATGAGCGCCGTGCGGTCGAGGTTGTGCACGCTCGTCAGCACCGGCAGGCGCCCGATGAACTCCGGGATCATCCCGTACTTGAGGAGGTCCTCGGGCATGACGTCGCGGAAGACGTTGCTCCCGTCCACCTCGTGCTTGCTGTGCAGCGAGGCGCCGAACCCGACCGCCTTGCGGCCGCTGCGCTGCTCGATGACCTTGTCGAGGCCCGCGAACGCGCCACCCACGATGAACAGCACGTTGGTGGTGTCGATCTGGATGAACTCCTGGTGCGGGTGCTTGCGCCCGCCCTGCGGCGGCACCGACGCGGTCGTGCCTTCGAGGATCTTCAGCAGCGCCTGCTGCACGCCCTCGCCGGAGACGTCCCGCGTGATCGACGGGTTCTCGCTCTTGCGAGCGATCTTGTCGACCTCGTCGATGTAGATGATGCCCGTCTCGGCCTTCTTGACGTCGTAGTCGGCGGCCTGGATGAGCTTCAGCAGGATGTTCTCGACGTCCTCGCCGACGTACCCGGCCTCGGTCAGCGCGGTGGCGTCGGCGATGGCGAACGGCACGTTGAGCATCTTGGCGAGCGTCTGGGCCAGCAGCGTCTTGCCGCAGCCCGTGGGCCCGAGCAGCAGGATGTTGCTCTTCTGCAGCTCGACCGGGTCGCTGCCCTTGTGGCTGTCGCCGCCGACCGCCTGCACCCGCTTGTAGTGGTTGTAGACGGCCACTGCGAGAGAGCGCTTCGCGCCCTCCTGGCCGATGACGTAGCCGTCGAGGAACTCGTAGATCTCACGCGGCTTGGGGAGCTCGTCCCACTTGAGCTCCGAGCTCTCGGAGAGCTCCTCCTCGATGATCTCGTTGCACAGGTCGATGCACTCGTCGCAGATGTACACGCCCGGCCCGGCGATGAGCTTCTTGACCTGTTTCTGCGACTTGCCGCAGAACGAGCACTTCAGCAGGTCGCCGCCGTCGCCGATGCGTGCCACCGCTCACCCTCGTCCCTGTCAGTCCCGACCGCACGGGGCGGGCGACCGTGCTGCCGACGGTACGCCTGCTCCCGTGCCCGAACACCTCGTTGCTGCTCCAGCCGTGCGC
>JALYNK010000019.1:7911-11101 GCA_030773235.1 Actinomycetota bacterium
CGGGCGGCGCGCGACCAACCGGGCCGGCTCGCCGCGACTAGCGCGCCGCGCTGGCCAGCATGCTGCTCTTGCGGGTGGTGACGACCTCGTCGACGAGGCCGTACTCCACCGCCTCGCGCGCGGTGAGGATCTTGTCGCGCTCGATGTCCTTGCGGATCTTCTCCTCCGACTGGCCGCTGTGGCGGGCCAGCATGAACTCGAGCAAGTCGCGCATGCGCAGGATCTCGCGGGCCTGGATCTCGATGTCGCTGGACTGCCCCTCGCCCCCGCCGGACGGCTGGTGGATGAGGATGCGGGCGTGCTCGAGAGCCAGGCGCTTGCCCTTCGTGCCGGCCGCCAGCAGCACAGCGGCGGCCGAGGCGGCCTGCCCCATGCAGATGGTCTGGATCTCCGGCTTCACGAACTGCATGGTGTCGTAGATCGCGGTCAGCGCGGTGAACGACCCGCCCGGCGAGTTGATGTAGATGGAGATGTCGCGGTCCGGGTCCTCGGACTCCAGGTGCAGCAGCTGCGCCATCACCAGGTTGGCGCTGACGTCGTCGATCTGCGTGCCCAGGAAGATGATGCGCTCCTTGAGCAGCTTGTCGAAGATGTTGTAGCCGCGCTCGCCCCGGCTCGTCGTCTCCCAGACGTTGGGGATCGTGTAGGCCGTGGTCAGGGGCTGGGAGTGCGTGAGGTCCATGTGCACGGGGCCTCCTAGCCCCGGGTCCCGGCGCCGGCCGGCACCTGGGAGGCGCCGCTGACGACGTGGTCGATGAAGCCGTACTCCCTGGCCTCGTCGGCCGAGAACCAGCGGTCGCGGTCGGAGTCGATCTCGATCTGCTCGCGGCTCTGACCGGTGTGGAAGGCGATCCGCTCGGCCATGAGCTTCTTGACGTAGAGCATCTGCTCGGCCTGGATCGCGATGTCGGCCGCGGTGCCACCGATGCCGCCGGACGGCTGGTGCATCATGATCCGCGCGTGCGGCGTGGCGTAGCGCTTGCCCCGCGCGCCCGCGCAGAGCAGGAACTGCCCCATCGAGGCCGCGAGCCCGAGCCCCACCGTCGCCACGTCGTTGCCGACGAACTGCATGGTGTCGTAGATCGCCATGCCGGCCGAGATCGAGCCGCCGGGGCTGTTGATGTAGAGGTAGATGTCGCGGACCGGGTCCTCGGCCGCGAGCAGCAGCAGCTGCGCGCAGATCGTGTTGGCGACCTCGTCCATGACCGGGGAGCCGAGGAAGATGATGCGCTCCCGCAGGAGCCGGTTGAAGACCTGCGCGTCCAGGCTCATGTCCGTACCGCCTGGCGAGCGCAGCGCGGGCGGGACGGCTCCCGGGACGACGAGGGACGAGGGCTTGCTCACGGCGTGGGCCTTTCCGACGGAGGAGCGGTCGGCTGGGGGTCGGCTGAAGGTGTCGAGGAGGCTAACGCCGCCCTGCGACAGCCGAGTCCGCCGCGACGGGCGTTCCGCTGACAGCGCAGTACAGCGGAGCCGTCGCGACCCGCCGCCCTGTGGCGGGAGCACCCGCCGGACTAGCCGGGCTCCTCGTCGAGGTAGTGCACCTGGCCGTCGCCGTGCACGTGGTAGCGGCGGCCCTCCTCGTCGACCTGCACGTCCGGCTCGCCGCCCTCGTCGCGCAGCTGCTCGAGGTCGACGCGCTCACCGTTCGTGTCGGAGATGGTGGCCGCCTCCATGACGGTGGCCAGCGCCTTGCCGCGCCGCACCTCCTGCACGAGCAGCGGCAGCTGACCGCCCTGCACGACCTGCCGGGCGTACTCGTCGGGCGTGACGCCGAGACGCTGCGCGCGGCGCACCACCTGGTCGGTGAGCTCGGAGTCGTCGACGCCGATCTCCTCGCGGTCGGCGACGGCGTCGAGGACGAGCTGCGCCTTGACCGCCGAGCGCGCGCCGTCGACGAGCTCGCGCTCGAAGTCCTCGGCCGTCTTGTCCTCGGACGCGAGGTAGCCCTCCATCGTCAGCCCGCCCCGGTCGAGCTGCTCCTGCGTGGTGCGGCGGCGCCACTCGACCTCGGTCTCCACCACGGACTCCGGGAGCGGCACGTCGACGCGGTCGAGAAGCGTCTCCAGCACCTTGTCGCGGGCCGCGATGCCCTGCTGCAGCCGCTTGCCGCGCTCGACGCGCCCGCGCACGTCGGCGCGCAACTCGTCCAGCGACGCGAAGCCAGCCGTGTCGGTGGCCCACGTGTCGTCGAGCTCGGGGAGCTCGCGCTCGTTGACCGCGCGGACCGTGACCTCGACGTCGGCCGTGCGGCCCGCGAGCTCGCCGCCGACCAGGTCCGTCGAGAAGGTGCGGCTCTCGCCGGCCGCGGCGCCGCGCACGGCCTCGTCCAGACCCTCGAGCAGCTCGCCCGACCCCACCCGGTGGGTGAGCCCGCTGGCGCTGCCACCGGGCACCTCCTCGCCGTCCACCCGCGCCACCAGGTCGAGCGTCACGACGTCGCCGTCGGCCGCAGGGCGGTCGACCGGCTGGACGCGCGCGAACTGCTCGCGCAGCTCCTGGAGCTGGCCGTCGACGTCGGCGTCGCTGACCTCCACCGGGTCGACCTCGACCTGCAGCTCCTCGTACGCGGGCAGTGTGACGTCCGGCCGCACGTCGACCTCGGCGGTGAACGCGAGCTCCGTGCCGTCGTCGAGGCGGGTCACCTCGACCTTCGGGTGCGCGACGGGAGCGAGGCCGTTCTGCTCCACCGCCTCGCCGTACAACCGCGGCACGGCCTCCTGGACCGCCTCCTCGAGCACGGCCCCGCGGCCGACCCGCTGGTCGAGGATGCGCGGCGGCACCTTGCCCGGCCGGAAGCCCTGCACCTTCACCTGAGCGCCGATCTTCTTGTAGGCGCTGTCCAGCTCCGGCTTGAGCTCGGCGAACGGCACCTCGACGGTGAGGCGCACCCGTGTCGGGCTCAGGGTCTCGACAGCGCTCTGCACAGGACTTCCTCATCGCTCGGAGGGCATCGGTCGGGAGGGCGGGGACGTCCCGCCCGGCGGACGCCGTCGAGCGGGCCGGGGTCGGGGCGGGGAGAGTCGAACTCCCGATCTCCTGCTCCCAAAGCAGGCGCGCTGGCCACTACGCTACGCCCCGGCGGACGCCGCAGACTGTAGAGGCGGCGCCCCTCGCGCGGGCGTAGCTCAATGGCAGAGCCTCAGTCTTCCAAACTGATGGTGCCGGTTCGATCCCGGTCGCCCGCTCC
>JALYNK010000020.1 GCA_030773235.1 Actinomycetota bacterium
GAGCCGCTGCGCGCGCTGCGCCCGGGGCTTGCCCGGCTGGCGGCGGTGCTCGACAACCCGGTCGTCGACGACGTGCCGGCCACGCTGCGCCAGATCCGCGACGACCTGCCGCCGGTGCTGCGCACGCTGGCCGACGCGAGCGGCCGGCTGGCGCTGGTCACCGGTCCCACCGACCGGCTGCTCAGCTTCGTCGACGACACCAGCCGGAACCTGGGGCTGCCCGGCGCCGGACTGCTGGGCCGCCGCCGCCCGCCGATCAAGGGCGCCGGCAGCGGAGCTCAGCGGCCCGCCGAGGAGGAGTAGCCCGGCCCGGTTCAGAGCCGGAAGGCGGACAGCGTCGCGCAGGTCGCGGTGCCCCAGGCCTTGCAGTGCAGCGCGGCCCCACGGAAGTTCTCCAGCGCGACCGTCTCGCCACCGTTGTTGAAGATGCCGCTGGCCTTCCCCCAGTAGCGCGTCAGCCTCGACGAGGTGCCGGCGCCGACGTGCACGCGCAGGCGCTCGCCGGGCTTGAGCACCGAGCCCGGCCCGAAGTCGTAGGCGTACGGGAAGTTGACGAGCTGGTAGCCCTCGAGGTCGACCGCGGTCCCGGTCGCGGGCACCGCGAGGTCGACGTACTCGCCGTTGGGGTTCGTCGCGTCCTCGCCAGGGGCGTCGGACTGGACGTGCGCGATCGTGACCTTGCCGGTGAGCGGGTCGGCGCAGCTGGTGGCGGTGAGGCAGCCCCAGATGGACCAGTAGCGCAGGTCGCCCTGAGGGTCGAAGAGGTACGCGCCGTCGCCCAGCCACACCGGGCCGACCGAGATGTTGTCCAGCGCCTGGGACGTCTGCCGCCAGTAGAACGTGCCGCCGCCGTCGGTGCCGGACCCCACGTGGAGCGTGATCGACTGGCCGGGCTGGACCACGGTGCCGGTCGGGAAGGTGTAGCCGGGGTTGCGGGTCGGCTCGCCGGTGGCGGTCATCGGCCGCAGGAAGCTGTCGCGCAAGAACCAGCCGGACAGGTCGACCGGCGTGGTCTTGTTGCGGTTGCGGATCCGGATGTACTCACCGTTGAGGTCGACACCGTCGGTGCCCTCGGCGTCCCAGCGGGCGTAGACCTGCAGGGTGCTGCCCTGGTTGGGGCCGTAGCCGCAGGCGTCGCGGTCCCAGAGCTCGAGCCCGGACTGCGCGGCCTGCTGCGCGGCGAGGTTGTACGCGCGGTTCCACGCGTACTCCTGCGCGTTGGGCAGCCACAGGCCGTGCCCGCGGGCGATCTGCCGGCTGCCGACGTCCTGCCACGACCCGTCCGCCGCTCGGGTCGCCACCGACCGCCGGAAACGCTCGCCGCTGCGCGCGTCGAGCTGCTGTGCGGCGAGCCGCACCCGCGAGCCGATCGGAGTCATCCGCTCCAGCGACGCCGTGGCCGCGACGCCGTGGCAGGGGCCGGTCCGCCTGGCCGGGTCCTTGCTGTACGTGTACATCTCCATCGCCTGCACGCCGGCGAGCCGCACGCGCGCGGTCACGCCGACGTCCTCGGCCAGCGGGCTCGTGTCGATCTGGACGTCGACCGTGTCGCCGTCGGCGACGAAGACCACTCGGCCGTACTCGAACGAGCAGGTCGGCGAGGTCGGCTCACCGGCGATGCACGGGCCGGTCAGCGGCTCGGCGGCGCTCGCGGGCGACGCGCCGGGCAGCCCGGCGCCGACGAGACCGGCGAGCAGAGCGGCGACGGCGAGGGGACGCAGGAGGGGGCGCACGGGAGCTCCGGGGTCGGGGAACGCTCAGGTGCTGGAGAGTTCGACCCTCCGGGACCCCGTCTTGAGACCTCCCCCGCCCCCGGCTGCCGGGCTAGCCCTCCCGGGCCAGTGCCTGTGCGGCCGCCGGATCGCTGTCGGCGAGGAAGCGCTGCACCCGCTCGGCCTCGGCGGCCTCGCCGATCGCGGCCGCCGCCCTGCCCAGCGCGTGCAGCGCGCGCAGGAAGCCGCGGTTCGGCTCGTGCGCCCACGGCACGGGGCCGAAGCCCTTCCAGCCGCCGCGGCGCAGCGCGTCGAGCCCGCGGTGGTAGCCGGTGCGGGCGTACGCGTAGCTCTCCACCACCGCGCCGCGGGCGTGCGCGTCGTCGGCGAGCGCCGCCCAGGCCGCGCTGCTGGTCGGGTGCGCCGCCGCCACCTCGGCGGCGGGCCGCTCGGCCAGCAGCGCGACCGCGGGGTCGACCGGCAGCAGCGTGGGCGGGGGACCGCCGAGCAGGTCCTGTCCGGCGAGGCTCACGGCGTGACCTGCTCGACGTCCGAGCGCGTCAGCGGGTGACGCGCAGGGTCCAGGCGCCGGCGAAGACGCTGCGGTTGAGGTCGCCCCACCGGGCGGTCGACAGGCCCTTCTCGGCGGTGAAGGCGGCGGCGACGCCGGCGCTCTCCGGGCCGTAGATGCCGTCGACCTGCAGGTCCCAGCCGCGCTGGACCATGCGGGCCTGCCAGGCGCGGACGGTCGAGCGGTACGTGTCGAGGTCCTGGCGCACGACGGTGCCCGGCGCGAAGTACGGCATCGCGCTCGTGGTCGCCCGGGCTCCGGTGCGGCTGGGATGCGTGTGCGCGTGCGTCCGCTGCGGCGTCGTGACGACGGGAGCGGAAGTGCGGGCACGCTGCGGCGCCGTGGCCTTGCGCGCCGTGGCCTTAGGCGCCGTCGCCTTGGGCGCGGCGGCCCTGGTCCGGGTGGCCTTGGTCTGCGCGCTGCGCTCGACCGTGCGGGAGGGCGTAGCGCGCTCCGCGCTCCCCGAGCTGCCGGAACCGCTGCCACGCAGGCCCAGCTTGGCCGAGCAG
The DNA here is from genome assembly GCA_030773235.1 of Actinomycetota bacterium. Lineage (GTDB taxonomy): Bacteria > Actinomycetota > Actinomycetes > Mycobacteriales > SCTD01 > JALYNK01. Next base: position 2,793 of record JALYNK010000020.1, read on the forward strand.
CTCGGCCACGGGCTCCAGCCGCGCTGCGCCTGCAGCCGGCTGGCGAGCGCGTCCTGGGTCGCCGGGGACGCCTGGTCCGGCCGGCCGGTGCCGCCCACGCTCCGCCAGGTCGACACGTCGAACTGGTAGGCGCCGTAGTACCCGTTGCCGGTGTTGATCCGGTAGTTGCCGCCGCTCTCGCAGGCGCGCAGCCGGGCGAGGTCGGACGCGGACGCGGCCGAGGCGGTGGTGGCGGCGACGACGTCCGCCGCGACGAGGCCGGCGGTCAGACCTCCGGCGAGCGCCGCCGGCGCGGCGCCGCGACGGATGAACGACGGCTTGACATGCTTGCCCCGAGAGGCGCGCAGCAGCGACACAGGCGTGTTCCCTTCCCCTGAACGCCTGCGGAGTCAGCTGTCGGGTTCGGACGAGAGGCTCGCCCGGCCCGCGACGTGTCGCGGGCTTCACCCCGGAGGGCGCTCGCACGGAGCGCCCGGAAGACGTGGGTCCCCCGCTCCCGCCCGGAAGCAGTACGACGGGCGCGCTCGCGGGCGGGACTCGGCGGACGAGCGCGCGGACCGCGCCGGACGGCACGGACGACCCAGGGTAGCCCGACGGGGTCCCGGCCCCTGGTCCCCCTGGGCCACCTGGGCCTGACCCGGTCGGAGGAGGCCGGGCTCCCGGCCCTCGTCCCCGAGGGACACGTGCGGGCGAGCCCGGCGGGGCCGCGGCCGCTACCGCAGGCGTTGGCCCGCGGAGCGGAGGTCCTGGCAAGCCTGCACGACCCGCTGCGCCATGGACGCCTCGGCGGCCTTGCCCCAGGTCCGCGGGTCGTAGGCCTTCTTGTTGCCGACCTCGCCGTCGACCTTGAGCACGCCGTCGTAGTTCGTGAACATGTGGCCCGCGACGGGGCGCGTGAACGCGTACTGCGTGTCGGTGTCGACGTTCATCTTGACGACGCCGGAGTCGAGGGTCTCGCGGATCTCCTCGAGCAGCGAGCCGCTGCCGCCGTGGAACACGAGGTCGAACGGCCTGTCCCGGCCGACCTGCTCGCCGACGGTGTCCTGGATCTCCTTGAGGATGCTCGGCTTGAGCTTCACGTTGCCCGGCTTGTAGACGCCGTGGACGTTGCCGAAGGTCGCCGCCAGCAGGTAGCGGCCCTTCTCACCGGTCCCGAGCAGCTCCGCGGTGCGCAGCGCGTCACCGGGCGTCGTGTAGAGCTTCTCGTTGATCTCGTTGGCGACGCCGTCCTCCTCGCCGCCGACGACGCCGATCTCGAGCTCCAGGACGATGCGCGCCGCGGCGCACTGCTCGAGCATCTCCTGCGCGAGAGCGAGGTTCTCCTCGAGCTCGACCGCTGAGCCGTCCCACATGTGCGACTGGAACAGCGGCTCCCGGCCCTGCTCGACGCGCTCCTGGCTGATCGCGATCAGCGGGCGCATGTAGCCGTCGAGCTTGTCCTTCGGACAGTGGTCGGTGTGCAGCGCGACCTGCACGTCGTACGCCTTGGCGACGTGGTGGGCGTACTCCGCCAGTGCCTGGGCGCCGAGCACCATGTCCTTGACCGTCGAGCCCGACAGGTACTCCGCGCCGCCGGTCGACACCTGCACGATGCCGTCGCTCTCGGCCTCGGCGAACCCGCGCAGCGCCGCGTTGAGCGTCTGCGAGCTCGTGACGTTGATCGCCGGGTACGCGTAGCGACCCTGCTTGGCCGCGTCCAGCATCTGCGCGTACGTCTCTGGCGTGGCGATCGGCACAGGTCCTCCTCGAGCAGGGCGGGGCGCCAGCCTGCCAGAACGGGAGCGCCGTCAGCAGGAGGACAGGTCGGCCTCCACGGCCTCCTGCGCCTTGCGGGCGGCGATGAGCACCGGGTCCCACACCGGCGAGAACGGCGGGGCGTACGACAGATCGAGGCCGAGCATCTCGTCCACGCTCATCTGGTTCCAGATCGCGATCGCCAGCGCGTCGATGCGCTTGGCCGAGCCCTGCCGGCCGACGATCTGCGCCCCGAGCAGACGTCCGCTGCGGCGCTCGGCGAGCAGCTTGAGGCGGATCGGCTGAGCGTTCGGCATGTAGCCGGCGGTGGTCGTGGAGTCGACGACCGCGGTGACGTACGCGTAGCCGGCGTCGTCGGCCTCCGCACTCGACAGACCGGTGCGCGCGGCCTCGAGGTCGCAGACCTTCGTCACGGCCGTGCCGATCACGCCGGGGAAGGTCGCGTAGCCACCGCCGAGGTTGATCCCGACGACGCGGCCCTGCTTGTTCGCGTGCGTGCCCAGGGCGACGACGACGCGCTGGCCGGACAGGCGGTGGACGCTCTCGACGCAGTCGCCGGCCGCCCAGACGCCCGGCACCTCGGTCCGCATGCGCGTGTCGACGGCGATCCCTCCCGACGACCCGAGCGGGATGCCGGCCTCCTGCGCCAGCCGCACGTTCGGGCGCACGCCGAGACCGAGCACGACGAGGTCGGCGGGCAGCTCGCGCCCGCTCGACGTGACCACGCCGCTCGCCCGCCCGCCGGTGGTGGCGATCTCCGCGGCGCCGTCGCCGAGCACGAGGTCGATGCCGAGCCCGCGCACGGCGTCGGCGAGGAAGCCCCCGACGTCCGGGTCGAACGTCCCGACAGGGTACGGAGAGCGGTCCACGACCGTGACCGCGAAGCCGCGCGTCGCGCACGCCTCCGCGATCTCCAGCCCGATGTAGCCGCCGCCCACGACGACGACCCGGCGCACCTGCCCGGACTCGAGCTCGCGGCGCAGCGCGACGCCGTCGTCGAGCACCTGCACGCCGTACACGCCGGCGGCGTCGATGCCGGGCACCGGCGGGCGCATGGGAACTGACCCGGTCGCGTACACCAGCTGGTCGAACGGCTCCTCGCCCTCGCGGCCGCTCTCCAGCTCGCACCAGGTCACGACCCGGCGGGACAGGTCGATCCCCGTGACCTCGGTGCGCATGCGCAGGTCGATGTCGTTGGCCCGGTGCTGCTCGGGTGTGCGGGCGACCAGCGCCTGCTCGCTCTGCACCACACCGCCGATCCAGTACGGGATGCCGCAGGCGGAGTACGACGTGGCCCGGCCGCGCTCGAAGGCGACGATGCCGAGGTCGTCGGGCCCGCGGCGGCGCCGCGCCTGCGAGGCGGCGCTCATCCCCGCCGCGTCCCCACCGATCACGACCAACCGCTCGCGCGTCACGACCCGACGCTACGACCCCGCGGCCGCTGCAGCCCGGCGGCGGGGGGGTTCCCGGGCGCGATGCCCGCGCGATGGTGAGACGCGCCCCTCTCCTGCGGCGACCGACCCGGCCGCTCCGGGTCCGCCCGTTAGCCTCGGGCGGTGGAGAACGTCGCGCTGCCCGCGGTCCTCGACGGCTCGCACCTCGTGGAGACCTTCGGCGTCGCCGGCCTGCTCGCGATCATCTTCGCGGAGACCGGGCTGCTGCTCGGGTTCTTCCTGCCGGGCGACTCGCTGCTGTTCGCGGCCGGGTTCGCCGCCACCGGTCGGCTGTCCGACAAGCTGCACCCGGACATCGCGGTGGTCTGCGTGCTCGTCACCCTGGTCGCCATCGCGGGCGCGCAAACCGGCTTCGTCATCGGGCGCAAGGCCGGGCCGGCGCTGTTCCAGCGACCGGACTCGCGGTTCTTCCGGCAGGCGCACGTCGCCAAGGCCGAGGAGGTCCTGCTGCGCTACGGCGTCGGCAAGGCGATCGTCCTGGCGCGGTTCATCCCGATCGTGCGCACGTTCCTCAACCCGCTGGTCGGCGCCGGCTCGCTGCCGGCGCGCGAGTTCTTCAAGTGGAACGTCGTCGGCGCGGTGCTGTGGGGCACCGGCGTCACCCTGCTCGGCTACTACCTCGGCACCGTGCGGGTCATCGGCGACAACCTCGAGATCTTCGCCCTGATCATCGTCGGGATCAGCGTCCTGCCGCTCGCGATCGAGCTGCTGCGCGCCCGACGGCTGGCCCGGCGGGTCGCCGACGAGGAGCCCGAGCACCGCGAGGCGTAGCGGTCAGCACGCCCGCGCGGCGCTCCTGCCCGGCAGCGGCTGGGCGCACCAGACGGACAGCGGGACGGCGTCGAGCACCGCGGTGACGACCGCGAGCCGCTCCTCGAGCTCGTCGGGGCGGCTGCGTCCCCGCCGCCAGCACACGACCTCGTCGCCGACCACCTGCAGGTGCAGGTCGCGGGCGGCCAGCAGCGGGGGGACGGCGCCCGGCTGCAGCACCTCCGCCGCACCCGGACCGCGCACCCGGTAGCCCTGCCGGAGCGGGTCGCTGCGCCGGTGCAGGAGCCGGCCCACCGCGGTACGCGGCTGCAGCAGCAGGTCGGGCAGCGGCACGCGCACCCGCACGACCAGCACCGCCGCGCGCTCGACGCGCACCTGCGGCGACCCGTCCAGGCCGGCCCGAGTGCGGTGCGCCCGCAGGTCGTACGCGACGCACGGGCGGCCGCCCCACGTGCCGCTCAGCACGTCCGTCGCGCACCGGACCTGACCGAGCAGCGGGGACGGGTGCCGGTGCGCCTCGGCGCCGTCCCGTCCCCGCCAGGTCCAGCCGTGCTCGCGCGCCCAGCGCAACAGCGCCGCACGGTGCTCCCGGTGGGCCGTCACCTGTGCGCCGACCACCCCGGCCAGCACGGACAGTGACGCGCCGACGACGAGGAGTGCCTCCACCGGACCAGTGTCACCCGGGCGCGGACCGTCGACCAGCCCCCGGACGGAGCACGGGCTACGCCAGGCCGAGGTCGGCCAGGGTGTACGCCGCGAGGTAGGGGACGCCCTCGGCCTCGATCCGCGCCTGGGCGCCGGTCGCCCGGTCGGCGATCACCGCCACGCCCACGGGCACCGCACCCGCCTCGCGCACCGCCTCGAGCGCGGTGAGCGGCGAGCTCCCGGTGGTGCTGGTGTCCTCGACGACCAGGACGCGGCGGCCGGCGACGTCCGGCCCCTCGATCCGGCGCTGCAGCCCGTGCGCCTTGGCGGCCTTGCGCACGACGAACGCGTCCAGCTGCTCGCCCTCGGCGGCAGCCACGTGCAGCATGGCGGTGGCCACCGGGTCGGCACCCATCGTCAGGCCGCCCACCGCCTCGTACGCCAGCGAGCGGGTGAGGTCGCGTAGAACCCGGCCGACGAGCGGGGCGGCCTCGCCCCGCAGCGTGATCCGGCGGAGGTCGACGTAGTAGTCGGCCTCGCGCCCGGACGAGAGCGTCACGCGGCCGTGCACGACCGCGTGGGCGCGCACGAGGGACAGCAGACGGTCGCGGTCGGCGCTCACCGGCCGGAGGCTAGCGAACGGCTCCGCCGCGACGAGCCGCGCGCTGCCGGGCCTTGCGGCGCACCTGACGGGCGAGGCGCCGACGGGCGGCCGAGGGCACGATCTGCGCCACACCGACGATCGCCCGGTAGATCCCGCCGGGCACGCTGCTCGCCCGGCCGCGGGCGAGGTCCCGCAGCGCGTCCGCGACCACCCGGTCGGCGTCCAGCCACAGCCGCTCGGGCACGCCCTCGACGTCCTCGCCGGCCCGGGCGTGGAACTCGGTGCGGGTCAGCCCCGGGTGCAGGGCGAGGACGCGTACGCCGGCGTCGGCGTAGTGCACGTGCAGGCCCTCGGAGAACGCGGTCACCCACGCCTTGCTCGCGGTGTAGGTGATGGCATCGCCGGTGGGCGTGTAGGCGAGGACGCTGCTGACGTTGACCACCGCGCCCTGCCCGCGCTCCACCATCGGCGGGAGCGCGGCGGAGGTGAGGCGCAGCACCGCCCGGACGTTGAGGCGCAGCTGGCGCTCCTCGAGGTCGCGGTCGATCTCGTGGAAGACCCCGGGCACCCCGATGCCCGCGTTGTTGACGAGCAGGTCGACGCCCTCGCCGAGGCGCCACTCGATGCGCGCCGTCCCCTCGTCGGTGGTGAGGTCGACGGGGAGGACCTCCACGTCGCGGCCGAGATCGCGCAGCCGGCCGGCGAGCTCGTGCAGCCGGGCGGCGTCGCGGGCGACGAGCACGAGGTCCCAGCCGTCGGCGGCCAGGCGGCGGGCGAACGCGGCGCCGATACCGGCCGTGGCGCCGGTGACCAGGGCAACGGGCATGCGCGCAGTCTGCCCGTAGCCGACACGGGCCCGAGGCGACTGCGGGCCTGCGCGTCCCCGTGCCGTCGCCCCGCACCCGATTGGGGTACGCAGACGGGCCCGGACCGGACCGACTTCCACGGCAGTCACGCACCACACCGTGGACGGTCCACGGCTCTGGGACACGGAAGGCACCAGCAGATGTCACGGAAGAACACCGCCAAGGCCCTCGTGCTGGCCGGCGCGCTCACCGGGTCGGTCGTCGGTCTCGGCGGACCCGCCCACGCTGTGGACCCGGTCATCACCAGCGCCGGCCCGGCGAAGGTCTCGACCACCGCGGACGCCACGATCACGATCAAGGGCACGGACTTCACGCCGAACGCGAAGAGCGTCGTGTTCTACCCGAAGACCGCCAGCGCCACCTACACCTGCCAGGGCACGCCCATTGTGGTCAGCTCGACCCTCATGTACGTCACCAAGCCGGCCAGCGGTTGCGCCGACGGCGTGCAGAAGGTGGAGCTCCACAACGTCGCCTCGCCGAGCGCCGACACCTCCCGCATCGGTCAGGCGTTCAACCCGACGCTGGTGTCCAGCACCACCACCTTCGCCACCCCGACCACGGTCAGCGGCATCAGCCCGACGACCGGCAGCAGCTTCGGCGGCACCACGGTCACCGTGACGCTGGCCAGCACCACCTCCTCCTCGCCGATCACCGCCACCCTCGGCGGGCGCCCGCTCTCGAGCATCAAGGTGCTCAGCGCGACGACCTTCTCCGGCGTCACGCCCGCCGGCACGGCGCCGGGCGCGGCCGACCTGGTCGTCACGACGAACGGCGTGCCCACCGCGGCGTTCGCCGGCTTCTCCTACAAGCAGGCGCTCAAGGTCACGCCCGTCGCCGCCCCGGTCGCGAACCCCGGTGAGATCGTCCTGACCGGCGTGGGCCTCAAGCCTGCCGCGCCGGCGACGGTCGACGTCACCGTCTGCGGCGCTCCCGCGACGAAGATCACGAACAACACGCTCAAGGCGTACACTGACACCAAGCTGTACGTGACTGCCCCCACCGCGCGGCGATCAACTCCGCTCGGTCGATCAGCGACTTCCAGACCACCGGTGGCGCCTGCGACGTCAAGGTGTCCGTCGACCTCGACGGCAGCGGCTCCACGCACGCGCCCGTGAGCAGCGTCCTCACCGCCGGCAGCACCTTCACGTACGCCGCGTACTAGTCCGCTCCGCGGTCGCTGCGTGTGGCGACCGGAACCACCGGCGGCCCGGTCCCCCTCAGGGGCCGGGCCGCCGTCGCGCTCGGCACCCTGCGCGGTCCGCGGTCGTGCTCGGCGGACGGGCCGCAGTGCTCGGACTAGGCGCGGCCGTGCGCGACGCGGCTGCGGCGCGACAGCGAGTCGATGATGACCGCGAACAGGAGCACCGCGCCCGTGATCATAAAGCGGATCGACGCGTCCAGGTTGAGCAGCGTCAGGCCGCTCGCGATCGACACGATGACGATGCTCCCGAGCAGTGCGGAGTACGCGCTGCCGCGCCCGCCGAACAGGCTCGTCCCGCCGATGACCGCCGCGGCGATCGCGTTGAGGTTGACGTCGCCGCCGCCGCTGCTCTGGTTCGCCGCAGCGAGCCGGGCGGCGGCAAGGATCCCGCCGAGCGCGGCGAATGTCGAAGTCAGCACGAAGACGCTGACGTAGACGCGGTTGACCGCGATGCCGGACCGGCGGGCGGCCTCGACGTTGCCGCCGATGGCGAAGACCGACCGCCCCCAGCGGGTCTTGCGCAGCACCAGGTCGAGCACGACGACGAGCGCCCCGAACAGCAGGACGCTGTAGCCGATGCCGCGCCCCTGGTTGAGGTAGTACGCCGTGAGCAGCAGCAGGCCACCGAGAGCCGCGGCGCGGACCGCGATCTCGACGGGACTGCGGGCCGACAGTCCGGCCGCCCGGCGGCGGGCGGTGTGGCGCAGCGCCGTGAGCCCGTACGCCGCCGCCGCTCCCAGCACGAGGACGTACGAGACGGCGTGCGGGAGGAAGCGCTGCTGCGCGAACTGCACCAGCGGGCTGTCGAACGGCAGGTTGATCGAGCCCTGGTCGCCGAGCACGTAGAGCTGGACGCCGAGGAAGCCGAGCAGACCGGCCAGCGTGATGACGAAGCTCGGCACGCAGCCGCCAGCCGCGGTGGCACCTCCGACCGTCGACCCCAAACG
>JALYNK010000021.1 GCA_030773235.1 Actinomycetota bacterium
CCGGGGCGCGGGGCCGCTCGAGACCGGGCACCACGCACTCCGCCAACGGATCGCCCGACGCAGGGGCCAGCGAGGCCGCGGTCGGAGCGGCGCAGGCAGCCCCGCCGGCACCGCTCTCCTGGGCCCGACGCTCGAACACGTGTTCGATTGTATCGGGTGCAGCGCCCTCGAAGAGGTTGTGCACAGGGCGTGTCGCGACTCGTCAGAGCTGCCGCGGGCTGCGTGACAGGACGGCGAGCCGGCGTGCTCGTACGAGTGAGCGCGCAGGCGGCGCGCTCAGGAGCCCGTCCACGACAGGCGGCGCGCAGCATGACCCGCAGCGCGTCCAGCGCGAGGCCGTCGACGCCCGGTCGCGGGCACGACCCCCACCACCGCGCAGCGGGACGAGCCCGGCCGCGACCTACTTGCGCTTGGGCAGGTAGAGGTCGGTGAGCGTCCCCTCGAACGCCTCGGCGGCCAGAGCGACCGTCTCCGACAGCGTGGGGTGCGCGTGGACCGTGCCGCCGATGTCGGCCGCGTCGGCGCCCATCTCCACCGCCAGCGCGGCCTCGGCGATGAGCTCGCCGGCGCCGGGGCCGACGATGCCGCAGCCGATGACCCGGTCGGTGGCCTCGTCGACGATGATCTTCGTCATGCCCTCGTCGCGGCCGATCGACAGCGACCGGCCGCTCGCGGCCCAGGGGAACACGCCCTTGCCGTAGCGGATCCCGGCGGCCTTCGCCTCGTTCTCGGTCACGCCGACCCAGGCCACCTCGGGGTCGGTGTACGCGACCGACGGGATCACCCGCGCGTCGAAGTGGCTGTTCTTGCCGGCCGTCACCTCGGCCGCGACCTTCGCCTCCGCGGTCGCCTTGTGGGCCAGCATCGGCTGCCCGACGAGGTCGCCGATCGCGAAGATGTGCGGCACGTTCGTGCGCATCTGCTTGTCGACCGGGATGAACCCGCGCTCGTCCACGACCACGCCGGCCTTGTCGGCGCCCACGGAACGTCCGCTCGCCTTGCGCCCCACCGAGACGAGGACCTTGTCGAAGGTGTCCTGCGCCGGCGCCTTGCCGCCCTCGAAGCTGACGAGCAGACCCTCCGGCCGCGCCTCGACCGCGGTGACCTTGGTCTTGAGGAAGACGTTCTCGTACCGCTTGCCGATGCGCTTGGCGAGTGGCGCGACGAGGTCCTTGTCCGCGCCCGGGATCAGCTGGTCCATCAGCTCGACGACGGTGACCCGCGAGCCCAGCTCGCTGTAGACGGTCGCCATCTCCAGCCCGATGATCCCGCCGCCGAGCACGAGCAGGCGCTCCGGCACGTCGCCCAGCTCGAGGATGCCGGTGGAGTCGACGACGCGCGGGTCGTCGTGCGGGACGAACGGCAGCTGCACCGGCTCCGATCCCGCGGCGACGATCGCGTGCTCGAAGTCCACGGTCGTCGTGCCGCCGTCGGCGAGGTCGACCTGCAGCTGGTTCGGCGAGGTGAACCGGCCCTCGCCGCGCAGCGTCTGCACCTTGCGCTGCTTGGCGAGCATGCCGAGGCCGCCGGTCAGGCGGCGCACCACGCCGTCCTTCCAGGTGCGCAGCGCGTCGACGTCGATCTGCGGCTCGCCGAAGCGCACGCCGTGCTCGGACATCTCCCGGGTGTCGGCGATGACCTTGGCGGCGTGCAGGAGCGCCTTGGACGGGATGCAGCCCACGTTGAGGCACACGCCGCCGAGCGCCGGACGCCGGTCGACGAGCACGACCTGCTTGCCGAGGTCGGCGGCGCGGAACGCAGCGGTGTACCCGCCCGGGCCGGCGCCGAGGACGAGGACCTCGCAGCGCACGTCGCCGGGAGCGGCGGCGCGCGCGGGCGCCGGAGCCTCGGCAGGGGCGGACTGCTGTGCCGACGGTGTCGCCGGTCCGTCGCCGTACCCGTGCGCGCCGGGAGCGGCGGCGGCTGCCGGCGGAGTCGTGCCGGCGGTGCGCTGCGCCGGAGCGCCGTGCGGGACCTCGCCGCCGGCCGGGGTCGCGGCTCCGCCGCTGTCGCCGCCCGACAGGCGCAGCACGAGCGAGCCGGCCGACACGCGGTCACCGACGCTGACCAGCACCTCCTCGACGGTGCCCGCGGAGGGCGCCGGCACGTCGAGCGTCGCCTTGTCCGACTCGAGCGTGACGACGGGGTCCTCGGCGGCGAGGACGTCGCCCGGCCGGACGTGGACCTCGATGACGGGGACGTCCGCGAAGTCGCCGATGTCCGGGATGAGCATGTCCACGGAGAGCTCCAGTGCTGAGGGGGTGCGCGGGACGGCGGCTAGAGCAGCAGGCGCCGGACGTCGCCGAGCAGGTGGCAGAGGTGGCGGGTGAAGCGCGCAGCCAGCGCGCCGTCGATGACCCGGTGGTCGTACGACAGCGACAGCGGCAGCACCAGTCGGGGCACGAAGGCGGCGCCGTCCCAGACCGGCGCGGTGCGCGAGCGCACGACGCCGAGGATCGCGACCTCGGGCGCGTTGACGATCGGCGTGAACGACGTCCCGCCGATGCCTCCGAGGCTCGAGATGGTGAAGCAGCCGCCGGACAGGTCGGTGGACGTGAGCTTGCCGTCACGGGCCCGCGCGGACACCTCGCCGAGCTCGGTGCTCAGCGCGCGGATGCCCTTGCGGTCGACGTCGCGGACGACCGGGACCACGAGCCCCTCGGGCGTGTCCACCGCGACGCCGATGTGGACGTAGTCCTTGTAGACCAGCGCGTCCTTCTCCGGCGTCAAGCTGGTGTTGAAGCGCGGGAACTCCCGCAGCGCCGACACGCTCGCCTTCATGAGGAAGGCGAGCAGGGTGACGCGGTAGCCCTCCGTCTTCGCCGCGGTGTCGAGGTCCTTGCGGTACGCCTCCAGCTCGGTGATGTCCGCCTCGTCGTTGTGCGTGACGTGCGGGACGTTGAGCCACGATCGGTGCAGGAACGGACCGGAGAGCTTCTGGATGCGCGACAGGGGCCGCACCTCGACGGGTCCGAACTTGGAGAAGTCCTGTGCCGGGATCTCGGGGATGCCCGCGCCGGCCGGCGCAGCGGCGGCGGGGGCGGGCGCGGCTGGCTGCGCCGGACCGCGGACGGCGCCGAGCAGGTCCTCCTTGGTGATCCGGCCCTTGGGCCCGGTGCCGGTGATCGTGCCGAGGTCGATGCCCAGCTCGCGGGCGAGCCGCCGGACGCCCGGCCCGGCGTGGGCTCCGGCGGGGTCGGGCTGCACCCCGGTCGCCGTGACCGGCGCACCGCCGCGGGCGGTGGGTACGTCCGCGGCCTCCGCGGAGCGCTGGGCCGGCGCAGCGGCGGCGGCGCTCGGGTCGGGCGCCTCCTCGGTGGACGGTTCCTGCGAGGCGACCGAGCCGCTCCCCGCGGCGGCCGCCTCCTGGTCGGTGCGCCCCTGCTCGCCGCTCCCGACGCGTGGGGGCGTGGTCTGCCCCGCCTGCGCCGACCCGCCGTCCGCCCCGGCCCCGGCCCCGCCCCCGGCCCCGGCCCCGGCCCCGCCGGACGGTCCGGCGCCGTCCGACGAGTCGCCGTCGAGCACGAGGATCGCCTGCCCGACGCTCACCCGGTCGCCGAGGGCGACCCGCAGCTCCTTGACCGTCCCGGCCTGCGGCGCCGGGATGTCCATGGTCGCCTTGTCCGACTCCAGCGTGATCAGCGGATCCTCGGCTGCCACGACGTCGCCCGGCTGCACGTGGATCTCGATGACGGGGACGTCGGTGAAGTCCCCGAGGTCCGGCACGTGGACTTCGGCGGGGCTGGGCATGGGGCGGGCCTTCCTCGAGGAGGGGCGGTCGCGGCCCGGGCGACGACGGCCGTCGCACGGTCGGGCGGGGCGGGCTGGAGCCGGCCGGCGCGGTGCCGGCGCGCGACGAGCAGGGCCGGGGTCAGTCGGTCCGTGGATCCGTACGTCCGGGGCTGTCCGCGGACGGGCTGTCCGCGGACGGGTGGGGCGGGGAACGCCGGCCGGTGCGGGATCAGGCGCACCGGAGCCGGTCGGCCGGGTCAGACGGTCCAGGGGTCGGGGGCGTCGGCGTCGATGCCGTACCGCGCGATGGCGTCGGCGACCGTGCTGGCCGGCACCGCGCCCTCGGTCGCGAGCGAGGCCAGCGCCGCCACCGCGACGTGGTGCCGGTCGACCTCGAAGAACTGCCGGAGCGCGCGCCGGTAGTCGGAGCGGCCGTACCCGTCGGTGCCCAGCACGCGGTACGTGCCCGGCACGAACGGCCGGATCTGGTCGGCGAACTCGCGCACGTAGTCGGTGGCCGCGACCACCGGGCCGCTGCGGTCGGCGAGGCACTGCTCCACCCAGGTGCGCCGGGGCGTCTCGGTCGGGTGCAGTCGGTTCCACCGCTCCACCGACAGGCCGTCGCGCCGCAGCTCGGTGAAGCTCGGCGCACTCCACACGTCCGCGGTCACGCCGAAGTCCTGCGCGAGCAGGTCGGCGCCCGCGAGGACCTCGCGCAGGATCGTGCCGCTGCCGAGCAGCTGCACGCGCGGCGCGTCGGGCTCGCCCTCGCCGGGACGCAGCAGGTAGAGCCCCTTGAGGATGCCTTGCTCGGCCCCCTCGGGCAGGCCCGGGTGCTCGTAGTTCTCGTTCATCAGGGTGATGTAGTAGAAGACGTCCTCCTGCTCGGCGTACATGCGCCGCAGGCCGTGCTGCACGATGACCGCGACCTCGTGGGCGAAGGTCGGGTCGTACGACACGCAGTTCGGGATCACCGCCGAGAAGATGTGGCTGTGGCCGTCCTCGTGCTGCAGGCCCTCGCCGTTCAGCGTGGTGCGGCCCGCGGTCGCGCCGAGGAGGAACCCGCGGGCGCGGGAGTCACCGGCCGCCCACGCCAGGTCCATGATGCGCTGGAACCCGAACATCGAGTAGTAGATGTAAAAGGGCACCATCGGCACGTCGCTGAGGCTGTACGACGTGGCCGCGGCGATCCACGACGACATCGCTCCGGCCTCGGTGATGCCCTCCTCGAGCATCTGGCCGTCGGGCGCCTCCTTGTAGTACATGAGCTGGTCGGCGTCCTCGGGCGTGTAGAGCTGCCCGACCTGGCTGAAGATGCCGAACTGCCGGAACATGCCCTCCATGCCGAACGTGCGCGACTCGTCCGGGACGATCGGCACGACGTGCTTGCCCAGCTGCTTGTCGCGCAGCAGCGTGTTGAGCATCCGGACGAACGCCATGGTCGTCGAGATCTCGCGGCCTGCGGTGGGCTGCAGCTGCGCGCTGAACGCGGACAGCTCCGGCACCTGCAGGGTCTGCGTGCTCTTCACGCGCCGCGTCGGCAGGTAGCCGCCGAGCGCCTTGCGCCGCTCCTGCAGGTACTGCGCCTCCGGGCTCTCGTCCGGGAAGCGCAGGAACGGCACCTCGTCGATCTGCTCGTCGCTCACCGGCACGTTGAAGCGGTCGCGGAACGCCTTGAGCGCCGCTCCCGCGATCTTCTTCTGCTGGTGGGTGATGTTCTGCGCCTCGCCGGCGGTCCCCATGCCGTAGCCCTTGACCGTCTTGGCCAGGACGACGGTCGGGCTGCCGGTGTTCTTCACCGCCGCGGAGTACGCCGCGTACACCTTGCTCGGGTCGTGGCCGCCACGGGTGAGCGCCCAGACCTGGTCGTCGGTCATGTCCGCGACGAGCTCGCGGGTCTCGGGGTACTTGCCGAAGAAGTGCTCGCGGACGTACGCGCCGTTCTTGGACTTGAACGTCTGGTACTCGCCGTCGACGCACTCCTCCATGCGCTTGAGGAGCATCCCGCTGGTGTCGCGCTGGATGAGCGGGTCCCAGCTGCTGCCCCAGACCGCCTTGACGACGTTCCAGCCGGCGCCGCGGAAGACGCCCTCCAGCTCCTGGATGATCTTGCCGTTGCCGCGCACCGGGCCGTCGAGGCGCTGCAGGTTGCAGTTGATGACGAAGATGAGGTTGTCGAGCTTCTCGCGGCTGGCCAGCGAGATGGCGCCGAGCGACTCGGGCTCGTCGGTCTCGCCGTCGCCCATGAAGACCCACACCTTGCGGCCCGTGGTGTCGGCCAGACCGCGGTGGTGGAGGTACTTGAGGAAGCGCGCCTGGTAGATGCCCATGATCGGCCCCAGGCCCATGGACACCGTGGGCAGCTGCCAGTACTCCGGCATGAGCCACGGGTGCGGGTACGACGACAGGCCGCCACCGCCCACCTCCTGGCGGAAGCGCAGCATCTGCTCCTCCGTCAGCCGGCCCTCGAGGAAGGAGCGCGCGTAGATCCCGGGGGAGGAGTGGCCCTGCACGAACAGCAGGTCGCCGCCGTGGTCCTGCGTCGGTGCGTGGAAGAAGTGCTCGAAGCCGACGTCGTACAGCGTCGCCGCCGACTGGAAGCTCGCGATGTGCCCGCCGAGCTCCGAGCTCTCCTTGTTGGCGCGCAGCACCAGCGCGAGCGCGTTCCAGCGGATCATCGAGCGGATCCGGTGCTCGATGGCGCGGTCGCCGGGGTGCGGGTCCTCCTGCTCCACCGGGACGGTGTTGATGTACGGCGTGGTCGCGCTGTACGGCACGCGGGCGCCCTTGCGCCGCGCTTCGGCGACCACCTCGTCGAGCAGCTGGAAGGCGCGGTCGGCGCCCTCGAAGGCGAGGACGGAGTCCAGCGCCTCCACCCACTCCTGCGTCTCGGCCGGGTCCAGGTCCTCGAGCATGTCGCGCTCCTCTCGGTCGGCCCCTCCGCGCGTGTCCTGTGGTCCACACCACACGCGCGGCTGGTCAGCGCAAGTCCTACTAGTCGCGCGCCGCAGCGGGCAAGCCGGGGGCCGGGACGTTTCCGGTGGGTGGAGGAGCGGCGTGACGGGATCGCAGCAGGTGCTCGAGCAGGTCGCGTCCTGGCCGGTGGGTCGCGCCTCGGCAGGGGTCACCGCGGGCGGCGAGCCGCTCGCGACGTACGGCCCGCTCGACGAGCCGTACGCCTGGGCGTCGGTGACCAAGCTGCTCACCGCGCTGGCCGCCCTCGACGCCGTGCAGCGCGGGCTGCTGGACCTCGACGAGCCGGCCGGCCCCGAGGGCTCGACGGTCCGGCACCTGCTGGCGCACGCGTCGGGCCTGTCGCTCGACGGCGCCCTCGTGCACTCCCGGCCCGGCAAGCGCCGGGTCTACTCCAACCGCGGGATCGAGCTGGTCGCCGACCTCGTCGCCGCGCGCTCCGGACGTCCGTTCGAACACGTGCTCAGCGACGAGGTGCTGCGTCCGCTCGGGATGCACGCCACCGCGCTGCAGGGCTCGCCCGCGTCCGGCGCCGTCGGCCCGCTGTCGGACCTGCTCGCCCTCGCCGACGAGCTGCTGCGGCCCTCGCTCGTCGACGAGGACCTCATGGCCGAGGCGACCCGCACCGTCTTCCCCGGCCTGCCCGGCGTCGTGCCCGGCTTCGGTCGGCAGGCCGCGAACGACTGGGGCCTCGGCTTCGAGGTGCGCGACGGCAAGGACCCGCACTGGACCGGCTCGCGCAACTCGCCGGCGACGTACGGCCACTTCGGCCGGGCGGGCAGCTTCCTCTGGGTCGATCCCGAGGTCCGGCTGGCGTGCTGCGGGCTCGCCGACCGTGAGTTCGACGCCTGGGCTGCGCAGGCCTGGCCGAAGCTCTCGGACGACGTGCTCGAGGCGTACAGCGAGGGCTGAGGGCCGGCTCGCACGAGCCGTGGTCAGACCGCCTCGAGCCGGGGGTAGACGGGCTGCCACATGGACTGGTGGACCTGCTGGATGGGGTCGGTCATCTCGACCTGCGCGACGCCCTCGGCGGCCGCCGCCTCCGCCACGGCCACCGCGACCACGGCGGACACCAGCCGCAGGTCCGAGACCGGCGGCAGGAGCGAGGCACCGCGCACGCCGACGTCGACCAGTCCGGCGACCGCGTCAGCCGCCGCCTGGATCATGCCGTCGGTGATGCGCTGCGCCCGGGAAACGATCACGCCGAGCCCCAGCCCGGGGAAGACGAGCGCGTTGTTGGCCTGCGCGATCGCATAGGTGACCCCGCCGTGCTGCACCGGCGGGAACGGGCTGCCCGTCGCGACGAGCGCGCGCCCGTCGGTCCAGCGCACGAGGTCCTCCGGCGTCGCCTCGATGCGCGACGTGGGGTTGGACAGCGGGAAGATGACCGGACGCTCGGCCCGCTGGGCCATCTCCCGCACGATCCGCTCCGAGAAGGCGCCGGGCTGGGTCGACGTGCCGATGAGCATCGTCGGCCCGACCTGCGACACCGTGGCGGCGAGGTCCGTCCCGCTCCAGCCGCGCACCTCGTCGGCCGGCCGGGCGTACGGCACCTGGAAGTCGCGCAGAGCGCTGCCCATGTCGTCGGTGAGGACGCCCCGCCGCCCGACCAGCCAGACGCGCCGCGCCGCCTGCTCGGGGGACAGGCCGTCGCGCACCATCGCCTCGCGCAGGAAGTCCGCGATCCCCACGCCGGCGGTGCCGGGCCCGTGGATGACGATGTGCTGGTCGCGCATGCGCGACCCGGCCGCGCGGACGCCTGCGACGGCGGCGGCGAGCGCGACGGCGGCGGTGCCCTGCATGTCGTCGTTGAAGGTGCAGATGTCCTGCGCGTAGCGGTCGAGGATCCGGCGCGCGTTGTCGACGCCGAAGTCCTCCCAGTGCAGCAGCGCGTTCGGGAACATGCGGTGCGCCGTCTCGACGTACTTGTCGATGAACGCGTCGTAGCGCTCGCCGCGCACCCGGGAGTGCCGGTTGCCGAGGTACATGGGGTCGGTGAGCAGCGCGTGGTTGTCGGTGCCGACGTCGAGCACGACCGGGAGGACCCGGCGGGGGTGGATGCCGGCGGCGGCGATGTAGACGGTGAGCTTGCCGATGGCGATCTCGACGCCGCCGACGCCCTGGTCGCCGATGCCGAGGATGCCCTCGGAGTCGGTCGCGACGATGAGGTCCACCTCGTCGCTCTCCCGCCCGAAGTTGGTGAGCGCCTCCTCGATCTGCTCCACGTGGTCGATCGAGAGGAACACGCCGCGCGGCCGGCGGTACTCGTGGCTGTAGCGCTCGATCGCCTGCCCGATGGTGGGCGTGTAGATGATCGGCAGCATCTCGTCGACGTGCTCGCTGAGCAGCCGGTAGAAGAGCACCTCGTTGCGGTCGCGCAGCGCTGTCAGGTACACGTTCTTGGCGAGATCGTCCCGCTGGCGGGAGTACTGCGCGTAGACGCGCCGGGTCTGCGAGTCGAGCGTGGTCACGCCGTCGGGCAGCAGCCCGACGAGCCCGAGCGCGGACCGCTCCTCGGGGGTGAACGCGGTTCCGCGGAAGATGAGCGGCTCCCGCATGATCGCGGCGCCGCGGGCCCGCACCCGGTAGATGTCTCCCCGGTCGGTCGGGACGATGTCGTACGGCCGCTGCATGCCGCCTCCCGGGTGCGTGTGTGCGCGGACCCTAGCCAGGGAGCGTCAGGCGCGGGCGTCCGCCTCGCTCAGGAACGCCTGCGCGACCGCGCACGCCTCGCGCGGATGGTCGAGCAGGAACAGGTGGCCGCCGCGCACGACGTGCAGCCGGGCGTTCGGGATGGTGCGGGCGAGGATCTCGGCGTTGCGGTGCGGGACCAGCGGGTCGCGCCGACCGGCGAGCACGAGCGTGCGGTGCGGCAGCTGGCGCAGGAACGGCAGGCTCGACCAGTGGGAGATCGCGTACAGCTGCTGCGCGTAGCCGCGACCGCTCGGCGGCCGGCGCAGCCGGGCGCTGCCGTGCAGGGAGTCGGCGGCGCGGTGCGGGGAGCTGCCGAACACGATGGGCGCGATGTAGCGCAGGTAGGCGCGGGAGTGGTACCGCGCCGGCGTCGCCATGAGCGCGGCGACCCAGGGCGCTGGCGGGCGGCCGCCGAGGCCCGGCACGGTGGCGCCGAGGACCAGGGAGCGCACGCGCGACGGCGCCTGGTGAGCCACCTGCTGCGCGAGCGCGCCGCCCCAGGAGTAGCCGAGGACGTCGACCTGCTCGAGCCCGAGGCGGTCGAGCAGGCGCACCACGAGCAGGGCGTACTTCGCCATGCCGCCGCCGTAGCGCAGCGGCGGCGATCCGCCGGTGCCCGGCATGTCGACCATGACGAGACGGCGCCCCGGCAGCTCGGCCGCGAGCGGCTGCCACATCTCGATGTTGGCGCCGATGCCGTTGAGCAGGAGCAACGGCGGGCCGTCGCCGACCGTGGCGACCCGCAGCGGCACGCGGCCGAGGTGCACGGTCCGGCAGTCGTCGACCCAGCTCGCCAGGTCGTCGTCGACGTGGTCGAGGCCGAGCCGCTCGCCGGTGTCGGGAACGCTGGACAACCGAGCGCGGCGACCGTCCCGTCCGCTCCCGCTGAGGCCCGGCACACGCACCGAGGCGATGCTCACGAGAGCTCCCGTCCTGTTACGCCGGTCGCGCCCCGCGACAACGGCGGCGCCGCGGGCCCGCTCCCGCAGCGGGCCCTGTCCGATCTGTACCCGGTTCTGCTTGCGTTCGCACCGACCGACACGTCTGTGGGCACGTACGCGCCGTCGAAACCTCCTGTCCGACCGGTTTCAGCCGTGACGCAGCAGGTAGCGCGCCGTCCACGACGAGGTCGGCATCCGGCCGGCCCGAGGACGGAGGACGCGGCATGAGCCAGACGAGCAGCGAGCAGGGCCCGGGCGCGAGCGACCTCGGCAAGCACGTCATCAAGACGCGCAAGGTCACGCACTGGCAGCCGAACTTCTCGCTGTCCGGCAAGGGCGAGCCGGGCACGTACATCTTTCAGCTGGTGCTGGACCACGGCGCGTCCGAGGTCGTGCTGACCGTCAACAGCGAGGACGCCGACAACCTCTTCGACTGGCTGTCGGCCAGCAGCGACGTCTACTACGACCTC
>JALYNK010000022.1 GCA_030773235.1 Actinomycetota bacterium
TCCGGGCTACCAGCGGTAGTGCGCGAAGGCCTTGTTGGACTCGGCCATCTTGTGCATGTCCTCGCGCCGCTTGACGCTGGCGCCGAGGCCGTTGCTGGCGTCGAGCAACTCGTTCATGAGCCGCTCGGTCATCGTCTTCTCGCGGCGCCCGCGGGCGTACTGCACCAGCCAGCGCAGCGCGAGCGTGGTGGACCGGCCGGCGCGGACCTCGATCGGCACCTGGTAGGTGGCGCCACCGACGCGGCGGCTGCGCACCTCCAGCGTCGGCTTCACGTTGTCGAGCGCGCGCTTGAGCGTGATGACCGGATCGGCGCCCGTCTTGTCGCGGCAGCCCTCGAGAGCGCCGTAGACGATGCGCTCGGCGACCGAGCGCTTGCCGTCTAGCAGCACCTTGTTGATGAGGCTGGTGACCAGCGGAGCGTTGTGGACCGGGTCGACGACGACCGGGTGCTTGGCGGCAGGGCCCTTGCGAGGCACTACTTCTTCTCCTTCTTCGCGCCGTAGCGGCTGCGCGCCTGCTTGCGGTTGCGCACGCCCTGGGTGTCCAGCGATCCACGGATGATCTTGTAGCGCACGCCCGGGAGGTCCTTCACGCGGCCGCCGCGCACGAGCACGATCGAGTGCTCCTGCAGGTTGTGGCCGACGCCCGGGATGTACGCGGTGACCTCGACGCCGCTGGTGAGCCGCACGCGGGCGACCTTGCGCAGGGCGGAGTTGGGCTTCTTCGGCGTGGTCGTGTAGACGCGCGTGCAGACGCCACGCCGCTGCGGGCTGCCCTTGAGCGCCGGCGTGTTCGTCTTCTCGATCTTGTCCTGCCGGCCGCGCCGGACCAGCTGCTGGATCGTGGGCAACGCGTCTCCTGCTTCTGTCGTCGGCGTGCGATCGCGGGGTGGTCGGTGGTGTGCGCCCCACGCGGTCGGGCGTGTCGCCCGGCCGCGCTTCCCCACGTCGGGCGACGGAGGTGCTGTGCTCGCCCTTCCGGCGTCGCCCCCGGACGGATCCGGAGCGCGGCGCCGTGGGCGCGGGACGGCCTGAGGCGGCTCAGGCACGGCGAAGGACACTACCCGTCCGCCGAGGGGAGGGTCAAAGGCACCGCGGCGCGCCTGCGCCCCGGACCTCCTGGGACACGGTACGCCCTCCGCTCCCGGGCACTCGTCCTCGGGAGCCGGCGGGCACCGACGACCGCGGCCCACCGCTCCGCAGGAGCGCGGCGCGGCACGGGTAGGCACGCGGACGTGCCCCGCACCCCGCGCGCTGCCCGACCGGCCCCGGCGGACCTCGCCGCCGCGTACGGGCGGGTCGTGCCCGACCTGGTGGGCCCGGGCGTGCGCGTGCTGCTGTGCGGGATCAACCCGTCGCTGTGGTCCGGCGCCGTCGGGCTGCACTTCGCCAACCCGTCGAACCGGCTCTGGACCGTGCTGCAGGCCTCCGGCTGGACCGCCGAGCGCCTGCGCCCCGAGCAGACCGACGAGGTGCTCGCCGCCGGGCTCGGCATCACGAACCTCGTCGCCCGGGCGACGGCGCGCGCCGACGAGCTCGCGGACGAGGAGCTGCGCGCGGGGCTGCCGGCCGTGGCCGCGCTCGCCGGGCGGGTGCGGCCGGTCTGGGTCGCCTTCCTCGGTCTGTCGGCGTACCGCGTCGCCACCGGCGACCGCGGCGCGGGTGTGGGCCCGCAGGACCGGCGGACCGGGCCGGCGCGGACGTGGCTGCTGCCCAACCCGAGCGGGCTGAACGCCTCCTGGCAGGTGCCGCGGCTCGCCGAGGAGTACGCCCGCCTGCGCGGAGCCTCAGCCCACCCGGACGCCGAAGACGCTCACCGTGAACAGGCCGAGCAGGGCCAGGGCGAGCAGGAGGAACAGCGCCAGCACGACGACGAGGTGCAGCCACGACAGCACCCGCGCCGCGGTCACGAGGCCGATCCCGGTCAGCGCCCCTCGTGACGCGCGGATGCGCCGCTCGGCCCCACCGGCGAGGAACAGGGCGACGACGGCGCCGAGGAACGGCACGACGGGCGTCCACGCCGCCAGCGCCAGCACGACCGCCACGAGGGCCCGCGGCTCCGTGCGCACGTCCGCCGGCCGGTAGGAGGGCACCGCCATGCGGCCCTCCTACCCCGCCCACGGCGACGGCCGCCCCTCCGCCGGAGCGGGGAGGCGGCCGTCGCTCGTACGGGGACCCGCGGGACTAGCGGTAGCTGTCGCGCCCGTAGTCGTAGTCGTCCAGCGGCACGGCCTGGCCGCCGCCGGTGCCGAAGGCGAAGTCCGGGTCGTCGTAGCCGGCCAGCGAGTAGACCTGCGCGCGCGCCTCCTCGGTCGGCTCCACCCGGATGTTGCGGTAGCGGCTGATGCCCGTACCGGCCGGGATGAGCTTGCCGATGATGACGTTCTCCTTGAGCCCGAGCAGCGAGTCGCTCTTGGCCTGGATCGCCGCGTCGGTGAGGACGCGGGTCGTCTCCTGGAAGGACGCCGCAGACAGCCACGACTCCGTCGCGAGCGACGCCTTCGTGATGCCCATGAGGACCGGACGGCCGGCCGCGGGCTCGCCGCCCTCGGCCACCACCCGGCGGTTCTCCGTCTCGAAGACCGCCCGCTCCGTGAGCGAGCCGGGCAGGAAGTCGGTCCCGCCGGACTCGAGGACGTTCACCCGCTTCAGCATCTGGCGGATGATCACCTCGATGTGCTTGTCGTGGATCGACACGCCCTGCGAGCGGTAGACCTCCTGCACCTCCGCGACGAGGTGCAGCTGCACCGCGCGCGGGCCGAGGATGCGCAGCACCTCGTGCGGGTTGACCGCACCCTCGTGCAGCTTCTCCCCGACGGAGACGTGGTCGCCGTCCTGGATGCGCAGCCGCGCCCGCTTGGAGACCGCGTAGCCGATCTCCTCGCTGCCGTCGTCCGGGATCACGACGACCTTGCGGGTCTTGTCGGTGTCGTCGACGCGCACCCGGCCCTCGACCTCGCTGATCGGCGCCACGCCCTTGGGCGTACGTGCCTCGAACAGCTCCACCACGCGGGGCAGGCCCTGCGTGATGTCGTCGCCGGCCACACCACCGGTGTGGAAGGTGCGCATCGTCAGCTGCGTGCCGGGCTCGCCGATCGACTGCGCCGCGATGATGCCGACCGCCTCACCGACGTCCACGGTCTTGCCGGTCGCGAGCGACCGCCCGTAGCAGCTGGCGCAGGTGCCCACCTTGGAGTCGCAGGTGAGCACGCAGCGGACCTTGACCCGGTCCACGCCCGCCTCGATGAGGCGGCTGATGTTGACGTCGCCGAGGTCGGCGCCGGCCTCCAGCACCACCTCGCCGTCCTTCTCCACCGCGGTGGCGAGGGTGCGGGCGTACACGCTGGTCTCGACGTGCGCGCCCTTGACGAGCGTGCCCTCGGCGTTGCGCTCTCCGATGGACATCTGCACGCCGCGCTCGGTGCCGCAGTCCTCCTCGCGGATGATGACGTCCTGCGACACGTCGACCAGGCGCCGGGTGAGGTAGCCCGAGTCGGCGGTGCGCAGCGCGGTGTCGGCGAGGCCCTTGCGGGCGCCGTGGGTGCTGATGAAGTACTCCAGCACCGTCAGTCCCTCGCGGAAGTTGGCCTTGATCGGGCGCGGGATGATCTCGCCCTTCGGGTTGGCCACCAGACCGCGCATGCCGGCGATCTGCCGCACCTGCATCATGTTCCCGCGGGCCCCGGAGTGGACCATCATCCAGACCGGGTTGTCCTTCGGGAAGTTGTCCTCCATGACCCGCGCGACCTCGGCGGTGGCCTTGGTCCAGATCTCGATGAGCTCCGAACGGCGCTCCTCGAGCGTGATGACGCCGCGGTTGTACTGCTTCTCGACCTTCTCGGCGTCGCCCTCGTAGCGCTCGAGGATCTCGGCCTTGCCGCTCGGGGTGACGACGTCCTCGATCGAGATCGTCACTCCGGAGCGCGTCGCCCAGTGGAAGCCGGTCTCCTTGAGCGCGTCGAGGGTCGCCGCGACCTGCACCTTGGGGTAGCGCTCGGCGAGGTCGTTGACGATGGAGCCGAGCTCGCGCTTGGTCACCGCCACGTCGACGAACGGGTAGTCCTCCGGCAGCGTCTCGTTGAACAGCGCCCGACCCAGCGTGGTGCGCAGCCGGACGCCCGAGCCGTTGAGCTCGACGGGCACGCCGTCCTCGCCGACCGGCGGCGTCCAGCCGCGCGGCGGCACGACGTCGCGGAAGCGGATGTCGACCGCGGCCTGCAGGTCGAGCTCACGCCGGTCGTACGCCATGACGGCCTCGGCCAGCGAGGAGAACGAGCGGCCCTCGCCGAGCGCGCCCTTACCCCCGGTCGTCAGGTAGTACAGGCCGAGCACCATGTCCTGCGTGGGCGACGTGATGGGACGCCCGTTCGCCGGCGACAGGATGTTGTTGCTCGACAGCATGAGGATGCGCGCCTCGGCCTGCGCCTCCGCCGACAGCGGCAGGTGCACGGCCATCTGGTCGCCGTCGAAGTCGGCGTTGAACGCCGTGCAGACGAGCGGGTGGATCTGGATGGCCTTGCCCTCGACGAGCTGAGGCTCGAAGGCCTGGATCCCGAGGCGGTGCAGCGTCGGCGCGCGGTTGAGCAGCACCGGGTGCTCGGTGATGACCTCCTCGAGCACGTCCCAGACCACGGGACGGGCGCGCTCGACCATGCGCTTGGCGCTCTTGATGTTCTGCGCGTGGTTGAGGTCGACCAGCCGCTTCATGACGAACGGCTTGAACAGCTCCAGCGCCATCTGCTTGGGCAGGCCGCACTGGTGCAGCTTGAGCTGCGGGCCGACGACGATGACCGAGCGGCCGGAGTAGTCGACGCGCTTGCCGAGCAGGTTCTGGCGGAACCGGCCCTGCTTGCCCTTGAGCATGTCGGACAGCGACTTGAGCGGGCGGTTGCCCGGCCCGGTCACCGGCCGGCCGCGGCGGCCGTTGTCGAACAGCGCGTCGACGGCCTCCTGCAGCATGCGCTTCTCGTTGTTGACGATGATCTCGGGCGCGCCGAGGTCGAGCAGCCGCTTCAGCCGGTTGTTGCGGTTGATGACCCGTCGGTAGAGGTCGTTGAGGTCGCTGGTCGCGAAGCGGCCGCCGTCGAGCTGCACCATCGGGCGCAGGTCCGGCGGGATGACCGGGACGCAGTCCAGCACCATGCCCATCGGGCTGTTGCGGGTGTTGAGGAACGCCGCGACGACCTTGAGCCGCTTGAGCGCACGGACCTTCTTCTGCCCCTTGCCGGAGCGGATGGTCTCGCGCAGCGACTCGGCCTCGCCCTCGAGGTCGAACGTCTCGAGCAGCGTCTGCAGCGCCTCGGCGCCCATGCCGCCGCTGAAGTACTGCCCGAACCGGTCGCGCAGCTCCCGGTAGAGCGCCTCGTCGGCGACGAGCTGCTTGACCTCGAGCTTGCGGAAGGTGTCGAGCACCTCCTCGAGGCGGTCGAGCTCGCGCTGAGCGCGGTCGCGCAGCTGCCGCAGCTCGCGCTCGGCACCCTCGCGCACCTTGCGGCGCACGTCGCCCTTGGCGCCCTCGGCCTCCAGCGCCGCGAGGTCGTCCTCGAGCTTCTTCTGCCGGGCCTCGGCGTCGGCGTCGCGCTTGCCCTCGATCCGGTCGCGCTCGACCTGGATCTGCGCCTCGACGGTGGGCAGGTCG
Organism: Actinomycetota bacterium; assembly: GCA_030773235.1. Lineage (GTDB taxonomy): Bacteria > Actinomycetota > Actinomycetes > Mycobacteriales > SCTD01 > JALYNK01. The sequence continues at coordinate 5,639 of JALYNK010000022.1, forward strand.
CGGTGGCGGGCCTCGGTGTCGACCGACGTGACGAGGTACGCCGCGAAGTAGATGATCTTCTCGAGGTCCTTGGGCGCGAGGTCGAGCAGGTAGCCCAACCGCGACGGGACGCCCTTGAAGTACCAGATGTGGGTCACGGGAGCGGCCAGCTCGATGTGGCCCATCCGCTCACGACGCACCTTGGCGCGGGTGACCTCGACGCCGCAGCGCTCGCAGATGATGCCCTTGAAGCGGACGCGCTTGTACTTGCCGCAGTAGCACTCCCAGTCCCGGGTGGGACCGAAGATCTTCTCGCAGAAGAGCCCGTCCTTCTCCGGCTTGAGCGTGCGGTAGTTGATGGTCTCGGGCTTCTTCACCTCGCCGTGGGACCACTGACGGATGTCGTCGGCGGTGGCGAGGCCGATGCGGAGCTCGTCGAAGAAGTTGACGTCGAGCACTTCGTCTTCTCTCTTTTTGTGTGGTGCTCTCAGGAAGATCGGGTGGAGCCGGGCGAGGGGGCGGGCAGCCCGCCCCCTCGCCGGTGCGTCAGACCTCCTCGACCGAGCTCGGCTCGCGCCGGCTCAGGTCGATGCCGAGCTCCTCGGCGGCGCGGAACACGTCCTCGTCGGTGTCGCGCATCTCGATCGCCATGCCGTCGCTGGACAGCACCTCGACGTTGAGGCAGAGCGACTGCATCTCCTTGATGAGCACCTTGAAGGACTCGGGGATGCCCGGCTCGGGGATGTTCTCGCCCTTGACGATCGCCTCGTAGACCTTGACGCGGCCGAGCACGTCGTCGGACTTGATCGTGAGCAGCTCCTGCAGCGCGTACGCGGCGCCGTAGGCCTGCATGGCCCAGACCTCCATCTCGCCGAACCGCTGGCCGCCGAACTGGGCCTTGCCGCCCAGGGGCTGCTGCGTGATCATCGAGTACGGGCCGGTGCTGCGGGCGTGGATCTTGTCGTCCACGAGGTGCAGCAGCTTCAGGATGTAGATGTAGCCGACCGAGATCGGGCTCGGGAACGGCTCGCCGGAGCGGCCGTCGAACAGCCGGGCCTTGCCGGACGCGCCGATGAGCCGCCGCGGCGCCTCGCCGGTGAGCGAGTCGAAGGTCGGGGTCGTCGAGTCGAGCAGACCGGTGATCTCGTCCTCGCGGGCGCCGTCGAACACCGGTGTCGCCAGCACGCTGCCCGGCTCCGAGCTCGTCATCTCGATCGCCGAGAGCCGCCGCTTCCACGGCTCGGCGTCGCCGTCGCCGGCCCCGTCGATCTGCCAGCCCTGCTTGGCCACCCAGCCGAGGTGGGTCTCGAGCACCTGGCCGACGTTCATGCGGCCGGGCACGCCGAGCGGGTTGAGCACCACGTCGAGCGGCGTGCCGTCCTCGAGGAACGGCATGTCCTCGACCGGCAGGATCTTGGCGATGACGCCCTTGTTGCCGTGCCGGCCGGCGAGCTTGTCGCCGTTGCTGATCTTGCGCTTCTGGGCGACATACACCCGGACCAGCTCGTTGACGCCGGGCGGCAGCTCGTCGCCGTCCTCGCGGCTGAACACGCGGACGCCGATGACCTTGCCGGACTCGCCGTGCGGCACCTTGAGGCTCGTGTCGCGGACCTCGCGCGCCTTCTCGCCGAAGATCGCGCGCAGCAGGCGCTCCTCCGGGGTCAGCTCGGTCTCGCCCTTCGGGGTCACCTTGCCGACGAGGACGTCGCCGGGCGTGACCTCCGCGCCGATGCGGATGATGCCGCGCTCGTCGAGGTCGGCGAGGACCTCCTCCGAGACGTTCGGGATGTCGCGGGTGATCTCCTCGGCACCGAGCTTGGTGTCGCGGGCGTCGACCTCGTGCTCCTCGATGTGGATCGAGGTGAGGACGTCGTCCTGCACGAGGCGCTGCGACAGGATGATCGCGTCCTCGTAGTTGTGGCCCTCCCACGGCATGAACCCGACGAGCAGGTTCTTGCCGAGCGCCATCTCGCCGTCGTCGGTGCACGGGCCGTCGGCGATGACGTCGCCCTGCTCGACGCGGGCGCCCTCGACCACGATCGGCTTCTGGTTGATGCACGTGCCCTGGTTGCTGCGGCGGAACTTCGCCAGGCGGTACGTGCGCCGGGTGCCGTCGTCGTGCATGACGGTGATGTAGTCGGCGGAGACCTCCTCGACCACGCCCGCGTGCTCAGCGAGCAGCACGTCGCCGGCGTCGACCGCCGCGCGGTGCTCCATGCCGGTGCCGACGAGCGGCGCCTCGCTGCGCAGCAGCGGCACGGACTGGCGCATCATGTTCGCGCCCATGAGCGCGCGGTTGGCGTCGTCGTGCTCGAGGAACGGGATCATGGCCGTCGCGACCGACACCATCTGGCGCGGGCTGACGTCCATGTAGTCGACGCCCTCGGGGGCGATGTAGTCGACCTCGCCGCCCTTGCGCCGCACGAGCACGCGCGACTCCGAGAACGTGCCGTCCGGCTCGACCGGGCTGTTCGCCTGGGCGACGACGTGCCGGTCCTCCTCGTCGGCGGTGAGGTAGTCCACCTGGTCGGTGACCCGGCCGTTCTGGACCCGGCGGTACGGCGTCTCCATGAAGCCGTACGCGTTGACCCGCGCGAAGGTCGCGAGAGAGCCGATGAGGCCGATGTTCGGACCCTCGGGGGTCTCGATCGGGCACATGCGGCCGTAGTGGCTCGGGTGGACGTCGCGGACCTCGAAGCCCGCCCGCTCGCGGGACAGCCCGCCCGGCCCGAGCGCCGACAGGCGGCGCTTGTGGGTGAGGCCCGACAGCGGGTTGGTCTGGTCCATGAACTGCGACAGCTGGCTGGTGCCGAAGAACTCCTTGATGGAGGCGACGACCGGCCGGATGTTGATGAGCGTCTGCGGCGTGATCGCCTCGACGTCCTGCGTCGTCATGCGCTCGCGCACGACGCGCTCCATGCGCGCCAGACCCAGGCGGATCTGGTTCTGGATGAGCTCGCCGACGGTGCGCAGGCGGCGGTTGCCCAGGTGGTCGATGTCGTCGGTCTCGTAGCCCGCCTCGCCCGCGTGCAGGCGGACGATGTAGTCGATCGTGGCGACGATGTCGTCCTCGGTGAGCACGCCCTGGTCGACGGGCAGCGCGAGACCCAGCTTGCGGTTGGTCTTGTAGCGCCCGACCTTCGCGAGGTCGTACCGCTTGGCGTTGAAGAAGAGGTTCTCGAGCAGCGTCTGCGCCGACTCGCGGGTCGGCGGCTCGCCCGGGCGCAGCTTGCGGTAGATGTCGATCAGGGCGTCGTCCTGACCGGTGGTGTGGTCCTTCTCGAGCGTCGTGCGCATCGACTCGAAGTCGCCGTACCGCTCGAGGATGCGCGCGTCGTCCCAGCCGAGCGCCTTGAGCAGCACGGTCACCGGCTGCTTGCGCTTGCGGTCGATGCGCACGCCGACGGCGTCGCGCTTGTCGATCTCGAACTCGAGCCAGGCACCGCGGCTCGGGATGATCTTGCAGGACCAGGTGTCCTTGTCGGTCGTCTTGTCGACCTGCTTGTCGAAGTAGACGCCCGGCGACCGGACCAGCTGCGACACGACGACGCGCTCGGTGCCGTTGATGACGAAGGTGCCCTTGTCGGTCATCACGGGGAAGTCGCCCATGAAGACAGTCTGGGACTTGATCTCACCGGTCGTGTTGTTCGTGAACTCCGCCGTGACGAACAGCGGAGCCGCGTACGTCATGTCCTTGTCCTTGCACTCCTCGACGGAGTACTTGGTCGGCTCGAACCGGTGGTCGCGGAACGACAGCGACATCGAGCCGGAGAAGTCCTCGATCGGCGAGATCTCCTCGAAGATCTCCTCGAGACCGGACGCGGTGGAGACGTCCTCGCGCCCGGCGTCGACCGCCTCCTGGACGCGGCTCTCCCACGCATCGTTGCCGACCAGCCAGTCGAAGCTGGTGGTCTGCAGGTGCAGGAGGTTCGGGACCTCGAGCGGCTCGTGGATCTTGGCGAAGGACTGGCGGGGGGTGGTGCGACGAGCAGCCAACGAGAGGGTCCTTCCGGCGGCAGACGGGCAGGTCTGCCGCGACAGGGTCCGTGAGAGCGCCTCCTCCGCCCACCTGCCGAGGCATCGGGCCCGGGCGGTCATCTGACGGGGACAGCGCAACGGAGAACAGTAGCGAACGGCGGCCCTCGTGTCCACGCCGTCGGCTCACACCTGTCGCGACGCGCAGCGTGCCGACTTCTCCTCCGCTCGTCAAGCACCGAGCGGGTGAGTGGTGACGGTCGTCGCCGCATGGGCGCAACGCACCCGCGCGTCGGGCCTCCCGGACACGCCGGAGGGCGGCTCCCGGTGCGGAAGCCGCCCTCTGGGCGGTCGGAGCGGCTCGCCGGGGAGCCGCCCCCCGGTGCTGACTACTTGACGGTGACCGTGGCGCCGGCGCCCTCGAGCGAGGCGCGGGCCTTGTCGGCCGCGTCCTTGGCGACCTTCTCGAGGACCGGCTTGGGCGCGCCGTCGACGAGGTCCTTGGCCTCCTTGAGGCCGAGGCTCGTGAGCGAGCGCACCTCCTTGATGACCTGGATCTTCTTGTCGCCGGCGGCCTCGAGGATGACGTCGAACTCGTCCTGCTCCTCCACGGCCGGCGCGTCCCCACCGGCGCCACCGGCGGCCGGCGCGGCGGCGACGGCGACCGGAGCGGCGGCGGTGACGCCGAAGGTCTCCTCGAACTGCTTCACGAACTCGGAGAGCTCGATCAGCGTCATCTCCTTGAACTGGTCGAGCAGCTCGTCGGTGCTGAGCTTGGGCACGGGGGGCTCCTGTCGTCCGGGGTGTGCGTCTCGGGATGTCTTCTGGATCTGGTCGTGCGCGTGCTCCGCCGAGGTCCGGCGGGTGCGGTCGGCGGCCGGCCGGGCGGGCGGCGTCAGGACGAGGCCGAGGCTCCGTCGCCGACGCCCGGGACCGGGCCGGAGTCGGGCACGCCGCGCTGGGCGACGTCGGCGGCGACCGAGTCGGGGCTCCCGCCGGACCCGTCCTCGGACCCCGCTGCGCCGCCGGAGGGGACGGAGGCGCCGTCGTCAGCGCCCGGGACCGGGCCGGAGTCGGGCGCGCCGCGCTCGGCGACATCGGCGGCGACCGAGTCCGCGTCCTCGCTGCCCTCGGTGGCTCCGCCGGTCGAGGCGGTCGGCGCGGA
>JALYNK010000023.1 GCA_030773235.1 Actinomycetota bacterium
ACCGCTACAACAACGCCGACCACAGCATGATGACGGCCCTGCTCACCGCGCAGAACATCCTCGGCGCGGCGCCCCCGCACGACGTGTGGAGCGTGAACGTCGAGGAGGACTACCACGAGGAGCAGCGGACGCCCAAGTCGTCGAACGCGGGCACCGGGCGCGACGCACCGGTGATCCCGCGCAACGCCGCCTAGCGGCTGCGGAGCTCACCGAGGCCGGCCCCCGTGCGGGGGCCGCCTCGTCCGCGTCGGGCCCGCGGCGCCCGGGCTGCGTCAGCCGGTGCCGCCGATGCCCGGGACCAGCGCCCGCACCGCCTCGAGCACCCGGGCGGGTCCGGCGGCACGGGGGCGCAGCACCGGCGTCGTGCCGCCCCGTCCGGCCGCGAGAGCCTCCACGGTCTCGAGCAGGGCGTCGCCGGCCGTGCGCCGGGGGATCCAGCCGAGGTCGCGCCGGGCCCGCGTGGTGTCCATGACCGGACCGAGCGTGCCGATGTCGACCCAGCCCGGATCCGTCGGCTGCAGGTGCAGGCGCCAGGTCAGGTCCACGACCGCCCGCACCAGGCCGAGGCGCAGCGGGAAGGTGCGCGCCCCCAGCAGCCGCGCCAGCGTCCGGGAGTCGAGCACCGGCTCGGCGGCGATGTTGAAGGCGCCCGTCACCGGCCGTGTGACCGCCAGGACGTACGCCCGGGCCATGTCCTCGGCGTGCACGGCCTGCACCGCGAGCCCGGGCACGTCGGGCAGCAGCGGGAGCAGCGCCCGGCGCACGAGCGTCTGCGGGACGAAGGGTCCCAGGAAGTAGCGCGCGAGCTCGCTGGCCGCAGCGGCCTGGAAGACGACGCCGGGGCGCATGCGCACGACACGGCGCTCCGGGTGCTCGCGCTCGAGCGTGTCGAGCATCGCCTCGACAGCGGCCTTGTGCCGGCTGTACACCGACGAGGAGATCCCGGTCGCCGGGTGCGACTCGGGGACCGGCGGGTCGTTCGGGCCGGGCGCGTACGTGCCCACGGAGCTCGCGTGCAGGAGGGCAGGCACGCCCTCGGCGAGGAACGCGTCGAACAGCCGCCGGCTGCCGACGACGTTGACGCGGCGCATCTCGTCGGGGCGGTGCGCGGGCTGCAGGAGCCAGGCGAGGTGGATGACGACGTCGGCGCCGCGCAGCAGCGGCCGGAGATCAGCGCTGGCGATGTCGGCCGCGTGCCACTCGACCCGGGGGTCGCGCAGCTCGGGCAGGCGGCGGGCGATCCCGACCACCGAGGTGACCTGAGGCGTGGACAGCAGCTGGGGCAGCAGCTGCGAGGCGACGTTGCCGGTCGCCCCCGTGACGACGATGCGCATGACGGGCTACGTGCCCGGGGGGGAACTCGGCGTAACGGTGCCAGGCCCCTGCGCGTGCACCCGGCGCGGAGCACGTCGACCGGGAGCGGCGCTCGCCGCGCGTGGTCCGGGGCGGGTGGAGCCGGGTAGGGCGGCTGCCATGAGCGAGCACGAGGTGTCCCGGGTGGTGCAGGCGCCCAGCAGCAGGGTGTTCGAGGTGGTCGCCGACCTCACCCGCCTGCCCGAGTGGCTGCCGACGGTGCAGGCGGCCGGGCCGGCGGACCCGGCCACGGGCACGGACGTGCACGTCGAGGGCAGCGCGGGCGGGTCCTCGTACGCCAGCGACGGCTTCTGGCGCCCGCGTCCGGAGCAGCTGCGGGTGGAGTGGAGCCAGCCGTCGCGGGGCGGCGAGCCCAGCCGGTACGCCGGGTGGCTGCAGCTGGAGGACCAGAACAACGGCGGCTGCGAGGTCGTCGTGCACCTGTCGTTCGTCGAGCCCGGCACCGGTGACGACACCGGCGCCGTCGAGCTCCCCGCCCCCGAGGGCGTCGACCGCGACCTCGCCGCCGCCCTCGACGCCCTCGCCGACCTCGTGGAGCGCTAGCGCGGGCAGCCCTGCTACGGCGCTCCCAGCTCGACGACGGCGACGGACTCGCCGTCGAGGGTGACGGAGGTGCCGTCGACGGACTCGGTGGGCTCGCTGGTGAGCAGGACGCCTGCCGCGGGACCGGGCAGCGGGACGGTCTGTCGGTCGGGAGCGAGGTTGACGGCGACGGCGAGGCCGGAGCGCTGCACGACGACCCAGCGGGCGTCCTCGTCGTAGGTGACCCGGACCTTGTCGCGCCGGCCGTCGGAGAGGTCGAGGCGGGCCTTGCGCAGGGCGAGCAGGTCGCGGGTCCAGGCGAGCAGCGCCTGCTCCCGCTCGCCCTCGCGCTCCTCCCAGTCCAGCTGCGAGGCGCGGTACGTCGACTCCGCCTGCGGGTCGGGGACGTCCTCGGTGTCCCAGCCGTGCGAGGCGAACTCCGCGCGCCGCCCCTGCCGCACCGCCTCGCCCAGCTCACCGGCGTGGTCGGAGAAGAACATCCACGGCGTGCGCGCGCCCCACTCCTCGCCCATCCAGAGCATGGGCGTGTACGGGGACGTGAGCAGCAGGGCCGCACCGGCCTTGAGCAGCCCGTCGGACAGCGTGGCGGAGATGCGGTCGCCGACCGCCCGGTTGCCGATCTGGTCGTGGTCCTGCAGGTACGTGACGAACCGGTGCCCGGGCAGGGTCGGCGGGACCGGGCGTCCGTGGGTCCGGCCGCGGAAGCTCGACCACGTCCCGTCGTGCACGAACACGCCGGTGAGCGCCTTCGCCAGCGTCGGCAGGCTCCCGAAGTCGCCGTAGTAACCGGCCCGCTCGCCGGTCAGCAGCGCGTGCAGCGCGTGGTGGACGTCGTCGGCCCACTGCCCGTCGAGCCCGTACCCGCCCGCCTCGCGCGACGTGATCAATCGCGGGTCGTTGAGGTCGCTCTCGGCGACCAGCCACAGCGGCTTGCCGAGCTGCGCACCGAGCGCCTCGACCTCGACCGCCATCTCCTCCAGCAGGTGCGTCGCCCGCTCGTCGACGAAGGCGTGCACGGCGTCGAGCCGCAGCCCGTCGACGTGGTAGTCGCGCAGCCACGACAGCGCGCAGTCGAGGAGAAAGCGCCGCACCTCGTCCGAGCCGGGCATGTCGAGGTTGATCGCCGGGCCCCACGGCGTGTGGTGGGCGTCGGTGAGGTACGGCCCGAACTCCGGCAGGTAGTTGCCCGCCGGTCCGAGGTGGTTGTAGACGGCGTCTATGACGACGCCGAGCCCGCGCGCGTGGGCGGCGTCGACGAACCGCTTGAGCCCCTCCGGACCCCCGTACGGCTCGTGCACCGCGAACCAGTACACGCCGTCGTAGCCCCACCCCCACCGGCCCGCGTACGCGTTGCACGGCAGGAGCTCGACCGCGTCGACGCCGAGCTCGACGAGCGCGTCGAGCTTGTCGATCGCGGCGTCGAACGTGCCCTCGGGCGTGAACGTGCCGACGTGCATCTCGTACAGCACCGCGCCGGGGAGCGGCACGCCGCGCCACAGCTGGTCCGTCCAGCGGAACGCGCTGTGGTCGACGAGACGCGACGGCGCGTCGACGCCCCGCGGCTGCCAGGCGCTGCGGGGGTCCGGCCGGGCGGGCCCGCCGTCGAGCCGGAACGCGTAGTCGGTGCCGGGTCCGGCGTCGGGCAGGTCGACGGTCCACCAGCCGTCCGGCGTGCCGGTCATCGCCGTCCGCACTGACTCGGAGCCGGTCCCGACCTCCACCTCGACCCGGTCCTTGCCGGGCGCCCACACGCGCAGCGTCGTCATGGCGGTCCCCCTGCCCCGGGCCCGCAGCAGGAACCCGCGTACCGCGCCGCACGGCACCCGCCTGTCCGGCCGGAGCGACGTCCGGCGGCCCTGGTCGAGGTCGCCCCCGACGGACAAGCGGGGGGAACGGGACCGTCAGCGGCGGACGAGCAGCGCCACGGGGAAGCCGTCGAGGAGGTCGCGCAGCGGCACGGTGCCGGACCGCCCGGCACCGGTGACGGCGTCCGTCCACTCGCCGTCGGGCAGGACGACCGCGTCGTCGCCCCAGCCGGACCGCCCGGTGACGAGCGCGCGCACCGGGGCGACCGTGATCGCCCGTCCCGACCGGCAGAACGCCACCGCCCGCGCGCCCGCGTCCAGTGGCTCGTACGTCGCGTCGGCCAGGAACCAGTCGGGGTGCTCGCGGCGCAGCCGCAGCGCCGTCGCGGTGAGCCGCAGCTTGGCCGGGGCCCTCTCGAGGTCCGTGAGGCCCGCGCGCCGCGTGTCGTAGTCGACCGGCCGCCGGTTGTCGGGGTCGACGAGCGAGAGGTCGGGCAGCTCGGTGCCCTGGTAGACGTCCGCGACCCCCGGCATCGTGAGCTGCACGAGCTTCTGCGCCAGCAGCGTCGTCTCCCAGGCCGGACGCAGCCGCTCGGCGAACGCCTCCAGCCCGCCGACCAGGTCGGGGTCCCCGAGCACGCCGCGCACGAAGCGCTGCACGGCCTCGTCGAAGTCCGGCACGGCGTCGACCCACGACGTGCGCGCCTTGGCCTCGCGGGTCGCCTTCTCGACGTACGCCCCCGCGCGGTCGGCGCCGATCGGCCAGGCGCCGAGCAGGGTCTGCCAGACGAGCAGCTCGGTCGCCCGGTCCGGTCCGGCGGGGGAGCGGTGGCGGGCCGCGGCCGCGCTCCAGCGGATGACGGCTTCGCCCCACTCGGTGGGGCACTGCGACAGCAGCACCAGCCGCGCGCGGACGTCCTCGCTGCGCTTGGTGTCGTGCGTGGACAGCGCCGTCTGCGCCACTGGCCAGTCGCGCTGCCCCACCGTGCAGGCCTCGTGGAACTCGGCCAGCGGCAGCCCGAACCGCCCCGGGTCGCCGCCGACCTCGTTGAGGGCCGCGAGCCGCAGGTAGCGGTAGAAGGCGGTGTCCTCCACGCCCTTCGCCATCACCGGGCCGCACGTCTGCTGGAACCGGGTGACGAACTCCTCGGCGTCCGGCCCGCTCGGTCCCTCGGCGAGCGCGAGCCGCCCGACGAGGTCGATCTCCGCGGCCCGCCGGGGCAGCCGGGCCCGGGCGGCGGCGACCGCGGCCTGCACATGGTGCCGGGCCTGCTCGTCCGCGGGGCCAGTCGGGGCCAGGTACGCCCGGTACACCTCGAAGCAGGCGAGCACCTCGTGAAGCGCCTCGCGCAGCGGCCGCCGCGTGGTGTCGCGCAGGCGCGGGTCGAGGCCGCACACCCGCAGCGCCAGCGCCGTGAGCCGCTCGACCTCGGCGAACAGCACCTCGGTCAGCACGAGGTGCTTGGTCTCGTGCACGACGTCGGCGTACGACGCGCGGCTGCCGGTCTCGCTCTGCCACAGCGCGGTGAGCGGCTGCTCGCCGGCCGGGTCGACGAACAGTCCGAGCACGCGGTTGAGTGCGTCGTAGCCGGTGGTTCCCGCGGTCCGCCAGGAGCCCGGCAGCTGCTCGCCCGGCTCGAGGATCTTCTCGACGACGACCCAGGCGTCGCCCGTCGCGTCAGCGAGCCGGGCGAGGTAGCCCTCCGGACCGGCGAGGCCGTCGGGGTGGTCGATGCGCAGCCCGTCGAGCACGCCGTCGCGGACCTGCTGCAGCACGAGGGCGTGCGTCGCGTCGAACACCTCCGGGTCCTCGACGCGCAGCCCGGCGAGGGTCGTCACGTCGAAGAACCGCCGGTAGTCGAGCTCCTCGCCGGCCACTCGCCAGTGGCACAGGCGGTAGTGCTGGCGCTCCAGGGTGGCGAGCAGGTCGCCCTCGACGAGGGTGCCCGGCGCGACGGGCACCTCGTGGTCGTAGTAGCGGACCCGGTCGGGCAGCAGCTCGAGCTCGTCGAGGCAGTCGCCGAGCGGCGCGCCGAGCACCGGGACGAGAACTCTGCCCGGGTTGTCCGGCGAGGCCCAGTCGATGTCGAACCAGCGGGCGTACGGGCTGTCCGAGCCGTCGCGCAGCACGGCCCACCACGCAGCGTTCTGCGACTCGGGCTCGGACACCGCGGCGTGGTTCGGCACGACGTCCAGGACGATCCCGAGCCCGGCCGCGCGGCAGGCCGCGACGAGCCGGGCGTGCGCCTCCTCGCCGCCGAGCTCGTCGTTGAGCCGGCCGTGGTCGACGACGTCGTAGCCGTGCGCCGACCCGGGCGCCGCCTGCAGCCAGGGGGAGCAGTACAGGTGGCTCACGCCGAGGTGGGCGAGGTACGGCACGACGGCCGCGGCGTCGTCGAACCCGAACCCCGGGTGGCCGTCGGCGGCCGGCCGCAGCTGCACCCGGTAGGTGGAGGTCGGCACGGGACGGCCGGAGGCCGGCAGGTGCGGCGAGCCGCCGGACGCGGGCGGCTGCGCCACTAGAAGACCTTCTCGAGCACGAGCACCGACCGCGCGTCGACGGGCAGGCTCTCACCCGTCTTGACCGAGCGGGGCTCGGCCTCGTCGAGCAGCGGCGCGGCCGTGTCGACCGTGACCTGCCAGCGCTCGCCCGCGCCCACATCGGGGATCGTGAACTCCAGGTCCTCGTGGTGGCCGTTGAACAGCAGGAAGAACGAGTCGTCCTTCACCGGCTCGCCGCGGGCGTCGGGCTCGCGGATGCCGTCACCGTTGAGCAGCACGGCGACGCTCTTGAACCGGCCGGAGTCCCAGTCCTCGTCGCTCATCCAGTCGCCGCCGGGGGTGAACCAGCCGATGTCGCCGAGGGTGTCGGCGCGCGTGCCGCGGCCGCGGAAGTGCCGCCGCCTCCGGAAGACCGGGTGGTCGGCCCGAAGCTTCGACAGCCGGGCGGTGAAGTCGGACAGGACGTCGAACTCTCTGGCCCGCTCCCAGTCGACCCACGACAGCTCGTTGTCCTGCGCGTAGACGTTGTTGTTGCCGCGCTGCGTGCGCCCGACCTCGTCGCCGTGCAGCAGCATCGGCACGCCCTGCGACAGGAACAGCGTGGTGAGGAAGTTGCGCTTCTGCTGCTCGCGCAGCGCGATGACCTCGAGGTCGTCGGTCTCGCCCTCGACGCCGCAGTTCCACGACGAGTTGTGGCTCTCGCCGTCCGCGCCGCCCTCGCCGTTCGCCTCGTTGTGCTTCTCGTTGTACGACACGAGGTCGTGCAGCGTGAAGCCGTCGTGCGCGGTGACGAAGTTGATCGAGGCGTACGGGCGCCGCCCGTCCTCCTCGTACAGGTCCGCGGAGCCGGTCAGCCGGGACGCGAACTCGCCCAGCGTGCGCTCCTCGCCGCGCCAGTAGTCGCGGACGGTGTCGCGGTACTTGCCGTTCCACTCCGTCCAGAGCGGGGGGAAGCCGCCGACGTTGTAGCCGCCCTCGCCGACGTCCCACGGCTCGGCGATGAGCTTGACCTGGCTGATGACCGGGTCCTGCTGCACGAGGTCGAAGAAGGCCGACAGCCGGTCGACCTCGTGGAACTGCCGGGCCAGCGACGACGCGAGGTCGAAGCGGAACCCGTCGACGTGCATCTCGGTCACCCAGTAGCGCAGCGAGTCCATGATCAGCTGCAGCACGTGGGGGTGCCGCATGAGCAGCGTGTTCCCGGTGCCGGTCGTGTCGTAGTAGAACGCGCGGTCCTCGTCGACCAGCCGGTAGTACGCGGCGTTGTCGATGCCGCGGAACGACAGCGTCGGGCCGAGCTGGTTGCCCTCGGCGGTGTGGTTGTAGACCACGTCGAGGATGACCTCGAGCCCGGCCTCGTGCAGCGCCTTGACGGTGGCCTTGAACTCCTGCACCTGCTGGCCCCCGGTGCCCGCCGAGGAGTAGTCGCCGTGCGGAGCGAAGAAGCCGAGGGTGTTGTAGCCCCAGTAGTTGCGCAGCCCTCGCTCGACGAGGTGGCTGTCGTGCACGAACTGGTGCACCGGCATGAGCTCGACGGCGGTGATGCCGTGCTTGGCGTAGTGGTCGATCATCACCGGGTGCGCGAGCGCGGCGTAGGTCCCGCGGATGTCCTCGGGGATGTGGGGGTGCGTCTGGGTCAGGCCCTTGACGTGCGCCTCGTAGATGACCGTCTCGTTGTACGGCGTGCGCGGGTGCCGGTCGTTGTCCCAGTCGAAGTAGGGGCTGATGACCACGCACTTCGGCATGTGCGGGGCGCTGTCCTCCTCGTTGTAGGAGCCCTCATCGCCCCAGTCGTAGGAGAAGCAGGGCTGCCCCCAGTCGATCTGCCCGTCGACCGCCTTGGCGTACGGGTCGAGCAGCAGCTTGCTCGGGTTGCAGCGGTGCCCGGCGTGCGGCTCGTACGGCCCGTGCACGCGGTAGCCGTAGCGCTGGCCCGGCCCGACGTGCGGCAGGTAGCCGTGCCAGACGAAGGCGTCGCGCTCCGGCAGAGGGATGCGCGTCTCGCTGCCGTCGGGCTCGAACAGGCACAGCTCGACCCTGGTCGCGACCTCGGAGAACAGCGCGAAGTTCGTGCCCGTGCCGTCGTACGTCGCACCGAGGGGGTACGGCGTGCCCGGCCACACGCGCTGCGTGGCGCGCCGAGGCTCGAGGGGCTTGGTCGAGTGCGTGGTGCGGGTGGGCGGGGTCGGCCTCACCGCGCGCCCGCCTCTCCGGGCGCTCCCACGGCCGTGCCGTCGGGAGCGGTGTGGTCGGTGCTCGCCGGGTCGCCCGAGCTGCGCTCGGACACCGTCTCCCCGGTGGTGAGCGCGTCGGCGTAGCGCAGGACGGCGCCGACGCCGGCCTGCGGCGCGCTCGGCATCTCGTGCGGGACCACCTGGACGTCGGCGGCGGTCCCGAGCGCCGCGCGCACGAGCACGTCGACGACCGGCCCCTCCTGCGGGTCGTCGACGCCGAGTGCCGCCAGGTCCTCCGGCGTGAACCCGAGTTGCGTCGGGTCGGGGCCGAACAGCAGCGTCGAGGTCGGCAGCGAGGCCTGCGCCGCCGTGTCGTGCGGGCTCGAGCCCGGGTCGGGCGCGTCCGGGTCGGGAGCGCCGGAGGCGAGGGCGGTCGTGACGAGCAGCGTCTGCACCTGCGCCTTGCGCAGCGCCTCGACGGCGCCGGGCAGCCCGTCGACGGCCCGCTTGGACTGGCCGCGCTCCTGCGTGTACTCCTCCAGCAGGTCCAGCGTCCGCTCGGCGACGAACCGGGACACCGCGTCGGCGACGCGCTGCTGCACGAGCGGCTCGCTGCCGTCCTGCCCCCGCCCACCGGGCACCTCGAGGTACTCGTCCTTCAGGTGGGTGGGCAGGTGACGGGCCACGTGGACGAGCTGCCGCTCCTCACCCGTCGCCACGATCAGCCGTGCCTCGACCTGCTGCGCGAGCTCGACGACCGCGTCGACGATCTCCTTGGCGTTGGCGTCCCAGCCGTTGACCGCACGGTGCTGGATGTGCAGGTGCGCCCACCCGCCGCCCTGCACGCGGCGGATGTCGGGCGCGTGCCCCTTGACGGTCACCTCGTGGGCGAGGTGCTCCGTGTCGTAGTACGCGGAGACGTCGGCGCCGGTGTGGTCGGCCCGCACTAGGACATGCGGCACGCGCGTCGTCACGTCGTCCACGAGCGGCAGCAGGTGCGGCAGCGGCGCGACGTCGACGACCTGGCGCCGGGGGACGGAGGCGAGGGACACCGCCAGCCGGACGGTGCCGTCGCTGGTCGTGGCGATGACCAGGCGCGACTCGCCCTGGTCGTGCGTGCCCCGGGCGGCGGAGACCGCCTCCCGCGTGCGCTCGTCGACGCCCTTGTCCTCGAGCTCCCGCAGCACGTTCTTCCACAGCAGCTCGTACCGGTCGGCGGCCTGCTCCACTGCGCTCTCGCTCTGGACGTGCACCGTCACGAACGGGCCGGGGGCGGTGAGGACGTCGGTCAGGTCGTGCAGGTCCACGGAGGAGCTCCTTCGCGCACAGGCGGCCGGCGGGACGTCGCGGCACGGTAGTGACGCGGTCCGACTCCCCGTACCCCCGCAGGCCCGCGACCCACGCCGGGCACGCGCCGCCCGGTGCCGTCTGTGCGGAGGTGCCTGGAGGCGGGCGCTGCGGTCTGGAGCGGACGTCCGGGCGGTCCGGCGCCGCCAGCAGGCGCCGGGCGACGCGGACGTCGGGCCCGAGCCGGGACAGCTGGTCGGCCAGGTCGTCTCCCGCCACGGTCAGCGCCTGGTCGGTCAGCGGGTCGAGCCCGTCGAGGATGAACAGCGCGGCGGTGGTGCCGTCGTGGAGCTGAGTGCGGCGTCGTAGGTGTCGGTGAGCGTGTTGACGCGGGGCAGGCCGGCCTCGGCGCGACGCAGGAGCCCCTCCAGGCTGTTGCGGGTGCGCTGCGGCTTGGCGCCGAACGCGCTGTAGGCCTCCCGCCACGCCGCGACGTGCGGCAGCTCCTCGACGGGCCGCCCCTTCAGCGCCTCGTGTGCCGCGACCTCGAGCCGACGCCGGGTCGGTTGACGACGAGGGACAGCCGGGCCGGCTGGCGAGCTGTGGCGCTCTGCACCGGTGCAGCGTCGCACCAGGGCGGTGCACGTCGTCCCGCCGGTCGAGTGCGCTGGCGGTGACGCAGCCGCGCGGCGGGGCCGTCGGAGCGGCACACGTGCTGGCCGGACGGCAACGGCCCCCCGGCAGGTGCCAGGGGGCCGCGTGCGAGCGGGGGGCGTCAGCCGACGCGCACCCAGCTGGACCAGGTGCCGGCGGTGCGGGTCTTGAGGAAGATCTTTCCGTTGGTCCCGACGCCGAACACCTGGGTGGTCGTCGCGCCCGGCGCGTTGGCGATCGCGGGGGCCGACAGCCAGGTACCGCCGAGAGCGGTCCAGCGGCCGGAGCCGCGCTCGGCCGCGACGCCGCGGACGTATGCCCGCTGGTCGGTGCCGCGCACCGCCACGCTCACCCCGGCGTGCGAGGT